>CAWUMW010000111.1:0-7627 GCA_963923415.1 uncultured Hyphomicrobiales bacterium
CAAGAGTTGAAACGCAAGAGTTGAAACGCAAGAGTTGACCTGGACGAAGGAATAAAGCACAAAAAAACTATGCGCCGTCTGTTGTCCTCACTGTCTGTATTCTTTCGCCCCTCTTTTATTGTTTTGGGTGCGGTTCTGGTTGCCTGTTCGCTGGCCTTTGGCCTCACTTCGGCGCAGGCCCAATTTTCCTTCAGCGTCCCGCCCAATATTGGGTCCCCACCTGCCACAGGCACCACCACACTTGCCCTGACTGCGGTCCTTGAGGGCACACCCACACTTCTGAAAGACGGATTAAGCTGGAGAATTTACGACTCCCCCGCTGAGAAACGTGCCTCTCTGATCGCCAGCTCCAAAGAGGCAAGCCCACGGTTTGATCTGCCCCCGGGCGCTTATATTATTCATGTCACCTATGGGCTGGCCAGTGCCAGTCGCAGGATCATTCTTGCTCAACAAAATGTGAATGAGCGGGTCGCAATTTCCGCTGGCGGCCTGAGCCTCTCTGCGCGGGTCGGTGATATTCCGATCCCCAGCGAGCGAGTAGCCTTCAGTGTCTATGTGGCCCAAGGCAGTGATCCAGAAGGTCGCTTGGTGGCCGAAAATATTCCAACCGGCAAAGTCTTATATTTGCCCAGCGGGCTCTATCGTGTGGTGTCTCGCTATGGCCGCACCAATGCCATTGCCACCACGGATCTAAGGATTGATAGCGGGGTCTTGTCCCATGCCACCCTCACCCACCGCGCAGCAACCGTGACCCTGAAACTGGTGCGACAAAAAGGCGCTGAGGCCCTTGGTGGCACGCGCTTTTCGGTCCTGACACCCGGCGGCGATATTGTGCGGGAAATCTCCGGTGCCTTTCCAACTCTGACACTGGCGGAAGGCGAATATTTGATCCTCGCCCGCAACAGCGGCAAGCTCTACAGTGAAGATGCGGTGATTAAAAGCGGATTTGATCGTGATGTCGAGGTTTTGACCAGCAATATCGTCAATACGGATGAAGGGGATCCGGTTAAAAAGCCGTAAGACCCATGCTGTCAGCCCGCGCCTTCTCTTGAGGGTTTAGCTAATGCGCTAGCCTAGACCAAATACCACTTGTCTGGTCTGAGCAGCCATGATCAATACCTTGCACATTGAAGGCTCTTCTGGAGGTTTTGGGTCACACGCCCTGCCCCCCAAGGCGGCCTGTTTGAGGAATTTATAAACGGAGTAAAGTTGATGAAGCTGCCTCGCGCATTTTACCGCCCCTTGGCCATTGGCGCGCCAGAACCGTTCCGCGACTTACCCGTGAAACTGGAACGCATGATCCATTTCGTTCCACCGCACATCGAAAAAGTTCGGGCCAAAATTAAAGACATGATCCCGCAGGTCGATGTGATCTTGGGCAATTTAGAAGATGCAATTCCGCTCGATCAAAAAGAAGCCGCCCGGCAAGGCTTTATTGCCATGGCAAAAGCAGCAGATTTCGGGGACACTGGTTTATGGACCCGCATTAATGCCCTCAACAGCCCATGGGTTTTAGACGACTTCACCCAGATACTCGGCGAGGTTGGCGATAAACTTGATGTCATCATGGTTCCCAAAGTCGAAGGCGCATGGGATATCCATTATTGTGATCAATTGCTGGCTCAGTTGGAAGCCCGTTACGGTATCAAGAAGCCGATCTTAATTCATGCCATTCTAGAAACTGCGGAAGGGGTCAAAAATGTGGATTCTATCGCAGCAGCCTCTCCCCGCATGCATGGCATGAGTCTCGGCCCGGCCGATCTCGCGGCCTCACGCGCTATGAAAACCACGCGTGTCGGGGGCGGACATCCTGATTACAAAGTGATATCGGATCCTGACGGTGACAGCCCCCGCCACGCTGCCCAACAGGATCTCTGGCACTACACCATCGCCCGGATGGTTGATGCCTGCGCCGCCAATGGATTAAAGGCCTTTTATGGCCCGTTTGGTGATTTTTCTGACGGACTGGCCTGCGAGAGCCAATTCCGCAACGCGTTTTTGTTAGGATGCGCGGGCGCTTGGACCCTTCACCCTTCCCAAATTGCCATCGCCAAAAGCGTCTTTAGCCCCGATATTGCAGAGGTTTTATTTGCCAAACGCATTCTGGAGGCAATGCCGGATGGAACGGGCGCCGTGATGATTGATGGTAAAATGCAAGATGATGCCACATGGAAACAGGCAAAAGTGATTGTGGATCTTGCGCGCCATGTCGCTAGCCGCGACCCGGAACGCGCTCAAGCCTATGGATTTTAAGCAAGATCCAGAGCGCTGCCAGAACCAAATCAAAGGGAATTGACAGAAGGGGCCGAAGAGATTTAACCCTAAACCTATGGAAGCAAAAAAAGCCAAATACGCAATCGGTGACGTCGTGAAGCATCGCGTCTATGATTTTCGCGGCGTGGTTTTCGATGTTGATCCGACATTCTCCAATTCCGATGAATGGTATAATTCTATTCCGGAGGAAGTGCGCCCGCGCAAAGATCAGCCCTTTTATCATTTATTCGCTGAAAACGCGGAAACCGAATATATCGCCTATGTCTCGGAACAAAATCTGGTTCCTGACACCTCAAAAGAGCCTGTCCGCCACCCGCAAATCGACGAGGTGTTTGAGGTCGACGCTAAAGGGCGGTATCGGACCCGCGGCGCTTTGGTCAATTAAGCCGATCAAACGATCAGCCCCTTTCGCGCTAACCCCCTCGTTCCAAGACCCTTATTAACAGTATTAGCAACGCACCCCTGAGACCGTCATAGTCTGAGATGGGCAACAAAAAAGCCGGTCTGAACGACCGGCTTTAGCTTGATTGGGATATTATCCCGCAATTCTTTATTGCTTAGGCGCTGGCGCAGGAGCAGCAGCAGGAGGCGCACCTGCTGCTGGCGCACCGCCTTGTTGCTGCATTTTCTGGCGCATTTCTTCGGCTTGCTTTTGCATCTGTTCTTCAAGCTTTTTCTGTTGGGCTTCGAGAACGGCAGGATCAATCGGAGGGCCGTCAAACGCTTTGCCAAAACCCGCCATCGGCACTTGGAAGGACACTTCCTGACCAAATTGATTTTGAACATTCACAGACAGGCTATTGGCCTTTTTGAAGCCTGCGATGATGTCATCCTTCACAGCGCCTTCGGCAAAGCAACCATTCGGGAAACAAATGGCATAGCGGCCGGGTTGAGCAGCGCCTTGATCAGCTGAGAAGCGGATCCCGGTTTGGATCAATAAGCCCAACGGCATCAAAAAGCGCACAACTTTTTGCGGCTCGCCCTGCACATCATAAACGGCAACAGCAATCACGGGTTGATTTTCATCAGAGACAAAATCGCGGGTTGTATAGCAGACCTTTTTCTTTGCCGCCTGGTCTTCACCGCACACTTTCAACCAATCTTGTTGGGACGGCTCCGCTTTTAATTGCACGAGGGTTGGGGCCGGCATCGCTGGGGCAGCAGGGGCCGGAGCGGGTGCGGGTGCAGCGGGCTTCGCCGGAGGTTTGGCCGGTTGTTGCGCCGAAAGCGGGGAGACCAACGCGCCCACCAAAGCCAAAACAGCGGCGTAACGGCCAAAATTGCTGAATACTTTCATCCTGTTAATCCTTAATCACTCTGGCAACGTGCCACTTCGCATAGCCGATGGCCCATCAAAAAATCAAGCCGAATCAACTCATTCAGAATAGCATGCGCTATGCCTTTAACCGTTTGCAGTCGCGCTTACCAGTCCCAAATGCAATCCCCATTCTCATGAGATCGGGGCTAAACCATGTCAAAACTCCCGAAATGATGAAAAAATTGCAGGACTGTGAGCACCGCCTCAAAATGCACCCCTGCCCGGTCCCATTAAGCAACACGCCTCTCTCAAAAAATAAGACGCCGGACCGCCAAAAACAGGCGCGCGGATTGGGGATCATCACGCTTGTTCTGACTGTATTTTGTGCTCAGCTCAGTCTTGCTGAGATGACGCATGGATTAAGCCTCAACGCGCCGTTGCGGCTGGCTGCCAACCAGCCCTTACCCTATGCCGACCCCACAGCCCCCTCCGGCGGTCGGATGACCTTCGGTGCACAGGGAACCTTTGATACACTCAATCCTTTCGTGGTCCGTGGAATAAGCGCACAAGGGATCGCCTCGCCCATGGGGCTGGTTATTCAAAGCCTCATGCTCCGCTCCGCCGACGAACCCTTCGCCCTTTATGGCGGACTGGCAAAGGGGGTTGAACTCGCGCCGGACCATCGCGCCATCACGTTTTTTCTGGAACCAGAGGCGCGCTTTAGTGACGGGCAACCGGTCACCGCGCAGGATGTGTATTTTTCATGGTCCTTACTCAAAGAAAAAGGCCGGCCCAATTATCGCGGCTATTATAGCAAGGTCACGAGCGCCTCTGTCATCGACCCCTTCACGATCCGCTTTGAATTTGAAGCGGATGACCGCGAATTACCACTCATCCTTGGCCTGATGCCCGTGCTCCCGGCCCATCAAACCAACAGCGCGCAATTTGAAGAAACGACCCTCACGCCTCCGATGGGCAGCGGCCCCTATCTGGTGACAGAAGTCAAACCCGGAGAGACAGTAACCTTTCAAAAAAATCCTAATTTTTGGGGGCGTCATAAAATGATCTATCGCGGCCTCTATCATCCCGATGTGATCCGCTATGACTATTATCGTGACAGCAATACATTGTTCGAAGCCTTCAAAGGCGGCTTGGTAGACCTTCGCATTGAGGACAATCCAACCCGATGGGCCACGGCCTATGATTTTCCAGCCATGCGGGATGGACGCATGATGCGTGAATCCATTCCCATCGGTATCTCCAAAGGCATGAATGGATTTGTGTTCAATACCCGTAAAGCGGTGTTTAAAGAAAAAGCAATCCGCGAAGCGCTCAATGACATGTTGGATTTTGATTGGATCAACAGCCGTCTGTTCAACACGCTCTATCGCCGCTCCGATAGTTATTTTACTGGCTCACCTCTTGCCTCAACGGGCACCCCAGCCAACGCCCGTGAACGCGCGCTGCTCGCGCCTTTCATTGATGCAATCAATCCGGATATTTTGGAAGGACGCTGGCATCCAACCGCACTTGACGGAACAGGGCGCGACCGGCGCGGCGCACAAAAAGCATTGGCGCGCCTTTCGGAAGCAGGCTACCGCTTGGAAGATGGGGTTTTAAAAAACCCTCGCCAAGAACCTGTGCAATTCGAAATCTTAGTCAATTCACGCTTGCAAGAAAAACTGGCTCTGCATTTTGCGCAATCATTGCAGCGTATCGGCGTGCGCGCCAGCGTGCGATTGATTGATGAGATCCAATATTGGCGGCGGTTGGCTGCTTTTGATTTTGATATGATCCAGGCCCTTTATGCGGGCACGCCCTCCCCGGGCAATGAGCAATATCATCGGTGGGGAAGTCTGGCCGCCCAACGCCAAGGCTCCCTTAATTATGCCGGCGCCCAAGACCCCGCCATTGATGCCATGATTGAGGCGATGCTCAAAGCCCAAACCTCTGACGATTACCTAGCGGCCGTGCATGCTCTTGATCGCGTTTTATTGTCAGGTTTTTACGTCGTGCCCTTATTCCACGCCCCCGATTTATGGCTCGCGCGTAAAGCCACGATTGGCAGACCAACCACCACCCCATTATTTGGAACAGCTCCGGAAACATTCTGGGTTCGTCCCGACACACAAGCAAAACCCTGAAGGCTCAAGTCATGTATGATGATTTTAACACCGAGATGACCATTGATGTGATTTCCGATGTCGTCTGCCCGTGGTGCTATATTGGCAAAAAACGTCTGGACGCAGCCTTGTCCGTTCGTCCTGCGATAACCCCGCTTATTCGGTGGCGTCCGTATCAACTTGATCCGAGCATTCCACCAGAAGGGATCGACCGGCAAGATTATTTATTGCGCAAATTCGGCGACCCACAGCAAATTGTCGCTATGCATCAACGCATCGCAGCACAAGGGAAAGATGAAGGCATTGATTTTAATTTTGTCGGGATCGAACGTGCCCCCAATACATTCGATGCCCATCGCTTAATCCGTTGGGCGAGTGAAGTCGGATTGGGTGATGAGATTGTCGAACGCTTATTTGATGCCTATTTCGTCCAAGGGCGCGATATTAGCGACTCGAACGTCTTGCGCGATCTAGCTGACCAAGCAGGCATGCGCAGCGACGGCATTGTCTCGCTGCTCGCCAGTCCACAATCTCGCGAAGAGGTCACCATAGAAATTTTGCAAGCACAACAAATGGGAATTCAAGGCGTGCCGTGCTTTATCTTTGCCTCCAAAGTGGCGGTCCAAGGCGCTCATCCTGTTGAAACACTTGTGCAAGCTCTGGATGAGACACTGCAAGCCCTTCATCAAGAGGAAGACGACCTTTAACTTTAATAGTCAATTATCCCGCACTGCGCACTAAGAAGCGGATCGAGAGGTTTCGGCAAGGTTCACAAGTTGTTTTAATAAACGGCTTGCCGCTTTCAAACGATGAGCCGGTTTGGGCAAATCATCAATGAAGACAATTTTCATGTCGGGGCGCACCTTGGCCATTGAGCCTTGCTTTTGCAAAAAGCCCATCAAGGCTTCCGGGTGAGCAAAGGCATTGTCACGGAAAGCAAGGATCAAACCGCGCGGACCAGCCTCTAAGCGATCAACATTAGCCCGTCGACACAAAGCCTTGATGCGAACCAGCGCCAGCAATTGCTCCACCTCATCTGGCAGTGAGCCAAATCGATCAACCAATTCAGCCGCAAAGCCTTCAATTTCGGCATCATCGCCCATCGAAGACAAACGCTTATAAAGCCCTAGCCGCAACGAGAGATCGGGAACGTAATGTTCGGGGATCACCACCGGCGTGCCAATCGTCAGTGTGGGGGACCATTGTGTATCGGAAATATCCTCGTCATCCGCGACACCCGCCTTCAGAGCGGCAACAGCCTCTTCCAACATTTTTTGATAAAGCTCATATCCCACTTCTTTGATATGACCCGATTGCTCGTCGCCCAACAAATTGCCTGCACCGCGCAAATCCAGATCATGCGAGGCCAACATAAATCCAGCCCCCAAACCTTCAAGCGATTGTAAAACTTTCAATCGTTTTTCCGCTTGCTCGGTCACAGGCTTATCGGCTGGCACCGTGAAAAGCGCATAAGCACGCAATTTGGAACGTCCAACACGCCCCCGCAATTGATAGAGTTGGGCAAGCCCGAACATATCAGCACGATGCACAATCAACGTATTGGCGGTTGGAATATCCAGCCCCGATTCAACGATCGCCGTTGAAAGCAAGACATCATACTGCCCCTCATAAAAGGCGGTCATGACCGTTTCAAGTTCGCTCGCTGGCATTTGTCCATGCGCAATGGCAACCTTCGCTTCGGGGACTTCACGTGCCAGGAAATCTTGCGCCTGTGCAATATCCTCAATCCGTGGACAGACATAAAAAGATTGCCCACCCCGATAGCGTTCGCGCAACAAGGCTTCGCGAATGATCAAGGGATCAAAAGGTGTAATAAAGCTCCGCACAGCCAATCGATCAACTGGCGGCGTTGCAATCAAGGACAATTCCCGCACACCCGTTAACGCCAACTGCAAAGTCCGCGGAATAGGGGTCGCTGACAAAGTCAGCACATGCACGCTGGCCCGCATTT
>CAWUMW010000112.1:0-7572 GCA_963923415.1 uncultured Hyphomicrobiales bacterium
AAAAAAGCCCCTTGGAGGGGCTTGGTTCAGCGTCAGTCTCAGGCCACCGGTCTTATCGACCGTCCTGCTCCTGACGCCATCCTACTACAATAAGTGCCTGTTTCATGGCCCCTAGCCTTCCTGATTAAGGGGCAAAGACTAGCCCCTGCCCAAAGGGCCGTCAAGGGGGTAAGCGAATGGACGCTTTGCCCTTCATGGAGGAACACAGCCTAGCGTCGTTACCTTGGAACGACTGTCAGCACGCAAGGCTCAAGCGCAGCCGCTAGTGTCCGTCCCGCCCCTCGCGCAGATCGTGCTCCGCCGCGTCAGGATGAACCCAAGGAAAATCAGGCAATTGATGCCGGAACCAGGTATGCTGACGGCGGGCATAATGACGTGTATCGGCTTTGCCTTTGAGGATGGCTTCGTCCATGGTCATATCACCGCGTAAGGCAGCCAGCAGGCCCGGTACCCCATGCGCCCGCATGACCGGCAAAGCAGGATCGAGCCCTAAAGCCGCCAAGGCCTGAACCTCTTCCAGCGCGCCCTCGGCCATCATCGTGTCAAAGCGCGCATCAATACGGGCCCGTAATAGCGCGCGGTCAGGCGCCAGAAAGACGGCGCGACACGCCTTAAAATCCAGCAGGGCTCCGGCGCGTGGCCCCTGAAAGGAGCGGATCGAACGGCCTGTCGCTTCATAGACTTCCAAAGCGCGACACATACGTTGCGGGTCTGTCGGGCGCAGGCTGCTTGCCGCCTCGGGATCGCGGGCGGCCAAATGGGCATGCAGATCGTGCGGGCTTAGCACATGCGCCAAATCCCGCACGCGGGCGCGAATATCGGCGGGAATGGGGGGGATTTCCGACAAGCCATCCAATAAAGCACGAAAATAAAGCCCTGTGCCGCCAACAAAAATCGGCATGCGCCCCTGCGCACGACAAGCGGCCAAGCAGCGCGCGGCATCCGCTAACCACGCCGCCACCGAGTAATGGACCTGTGGGGCGACATGGCCAAACAGCGCATGGGGCACCTCGGCCTCCTCGTCAGGGGTTGGGCGGGCAGTCAAAACCCGCAAAGGCGCATAAACTTGCATGGAATCGGCATTGATGACCAAACCATTTCGTGCTTTTGCAAGCCGAATGGCCAAAGCGGACTTGCCGCTGGCCGTCGGGCCTGCAATGAGAAAGGCCTTCATCTTTTGATCCGTTTCCTTGTTGTCCGAGAGCTCCATGACTGACCTTGTCGCCACCTTCGTTTCAAACCGCGCCGATCCCTGCCTCAGCGATGCCCTGATTGTAAAGGCAAGGCAAGCCCTGATCGGCGAGAGCCGTATGGAATGGCTCGATCACGGCATTGCCGCCGATGTCTTTTTGACCCCGCAACCCGGGCAAACGCCGCAACAAACCGCCCGCCATCTCAGACAGGCGATCAGCGATGCAGCAGTGGATGTGGTGGTGCAACAGGTCAGTACGCGGCGCAAAGCGTTGTTTTTGGCGGATATGGATTCCACGATGATCGGGCAGGAATGTATCGACGAGCTGGCTGATTTTGTCGGCTTGAAAGAAAAGGTATCCGCCATTACCGAACAAGCGATGCGCGGCGAGCTGGAGTTTGAATCTGCCCTGCGTGCACGCGTGGCCTTGCTCAAAGACCTCAAATTGGAGGTTGTGACCCAAATTTTAAACGAGCGGATCACCTATACTGCAGGTGGGATCGAACTGGTGCGCACCATGCGCCAGCAAGGCGGCTATACGGCCTTGGTGTCGGGTGGTTTTACTGTTTTTACTGGCCCGGTCTCAACCCATATTGGTTTTAACGAGCATCGCTCAAACCGTTTGCAGCTCTCCGGTGAGCGTCTCACAGGCGAGGTTGAAGATCCGATTTTAGGGCGCGAGGCCAAGCGCGCGCGGTTGCAAGATCTCAGGGCGCAGTTCAATCTCGCACCTCATGCGACCCTCGCCGTCGGGGATGGCGCCAATGATCTCGACATGTTGGGAGAGGCAGGACTTGGCATTGCTTATCGCGCCAAGCCCGCGGTGGCCGAAGCCGCCCATGCCCGCCTTGATCATGCCGATCTCACCGCCCTGCTTTATGCGCAAGGATATCGCAAAGCAGACTTCGTGACCTCCTGATCCCAAACCCACACTATAGGCTTTCGCTCCCAGATGACCCCGGGGGTCAAAGCGCTTTGGCTTGATCGCGCAACCGATATTTCTGGATCTTCCCCGTTGAGGTTTTCGGCAACTCCGCAAACACCACCGTGCGCGGAATTTTATACCCGGCAAGGTGATCGCGACACCATGCGATGATTTCTGCCTGCGTAGCTGTTGTGCCCGGTTTTAATTCGATAAAGGCACACGGGGTCTCGCCCCATTTCTCATCAGGACGTGCGACCACAGCCACCGATTGGACCGCAGGATGTTTGAACAAGGCATCTTCGACCTCGATGGAGGAAATATTCTCGCCGCCCGAAATGATGATATCCTTGGAGCGGTCTTTGAGCTGGATATAGCCATCAGGATAAATCACGCCGAGATCACCCGAATGGAACCAGCCACCCGCAAAAGCCTCCTGACTGGCGGTTGGGTTTTTTAAATAACCGCGCATCACCACATTGCCGCGCATCATCACCTCGCCCAGTGTTTCGCCATCTGCTGGCACGCTGTGCATCGTGACCGGATCTTTCACATCCAGCGCCTCAAGCGCCAGATACCGCACCCCCTGGCGGGCTTTCAGACGGGCCTGTTCCGCCGGATCCAGCGCATCCCATCCCTGCTGCCAATCATTAACCACCGACGGGCCATAGGTTTCCGTTAATCCGTAAATATGGGTGACGTTAAAGCCCGCCTTGCGCATATTCGCCAACACGACTTCAGGAGGCGGGGCAGCGGCAGTAAAAAACTCCACCTGATGCGGCAAGGGGCGTTTCTCTGCCTCAGGCGCATTAATTAAGGTCGACATGACAATCGGCGCGCCGCATAAATGCGTCACTTTATGATCGGCAATCGCATCAAACATCGCTTTGGCGCGCACATAACGCAGGCACACATGCGTGCCCGCCACAACCGAAATCGACCACGGAAAGCACCAGCCATTGCAATGGAACATCGGTAGCGTCCATAAATAGACCGGATGCTTACCCATGCCGCAGGTGACGATATTGCCCTGCCCTAGCAAATAGGCGCCGCGGTGGTGATAGACCACGCCTTTCGGATTGCCGGTGGTGCCGGATGTATAATTGAGCGCAATCGCATCCCACTCATCATGCGGTGCGGTGCGGCAATAATCCTCGGAGCCGCTGGCCACAAAATCCTCATATTCGATGGTGCCGATACGCTCACCCTCGCCGTGATATTCGGGATCATCATAATCAATCACCAAAGGCTTGGTCTTGGCTTCGGCCAGCGCTGCCTTCATGGTTTTAGAAAATTCACGGTCGGTAATGACAATCTTGGCTTCGCCATGATCCAGTGAAAAAGCGATGATGGCCGGATCAAGTCGCGTATTGAGCGTATTGAGCACACCACCGGTCATCGGCACCCCATAATGGCATTCAAGCATCGCCGGCGTATTGGCCAGCATCACCGCCACCGTATCACCGCGCCCAATCCCGTGACGCGCCAAAGCAGAGGCCAGCTTGCGGCTGCGCGCATAAAAATCACGATAGCTGCGCCGCAACGCCCCATGCACAATCGCTGGATGATCCGGATAGACCTGCGCCGCCCGTTCCAGAAAGCTCAGCGGCGTGAGGGGCTGATAATTGGCCGGGTTCTTATCAAGATCTTTGTCATAAATCGACTGTGCTGGGATCGATTGTTTTGGGATCGAGTGTGCTGTCATAGGCTGGTGCTCCGTTCCATCCGCGTGGCTCGCCTGCCGCTTCAGCGATCTGCGGCCTATTGCCAATCCCCAAGCTAACCGCGCCCGCCCCGCGCATCAATGCCATAGAGAAAAAAACTCTGTCCGCCAAAAGGCGAAGATCAAGCCCAGGGAAAGATCAAACCTAGGGAAAGATCACATCGCTGATCAATTTCAGACCGATCAGAAAGCTCATGGCATAAACCACGCTATAAAAATTCTCGCGATCAAACCGGCGCACCAGCCACACCCCTAAAAAGGTGGTGCCGATGGCAACAGGCAGCAAGGCGAAGGACACATGCAGATTATCGGTGGTAAATTGGCCGAGTGAAAAATAGCTAAAGGCTTTCATGACATTGGTCGCAGCAAAAAACATGGTCGCGGTGCCTGCATAAATCTGCGGCGGCAAGCGCTGCGGCATCATATAGACCTGATAGGGCGGCGAACCCGCATGCGCAACAAAACTTGTATAGCCCGATACCGCCGCCCAAAATATCGCCCGCCCGCGATGGGCGCGCCCAAGGGTCGGTTTAGCGAGCCATTTGCGCGTATATTGATAGAGCACAAAGCCAACAGCGATCAGGCCAACCACCAAGCGCACCCCGTCCTCCCCCACCGAAGAGGCCAAATACCAACCCATGCCAGTGCCAATCAGCGATCCCGGCAACATCATCAACAAATTGGTCTTGTCGAAATCGTGCCGATAGGCCCACACACTGACCACATCTTGCACCAGCATCACCGGCAACAAAATCGCCGCCGCCTGCACGGGCGAAATGACCAGCGCCATCAGGGGGACCGCCAAAAGGCCGAGACCATTAAATCCCCCTTTCGCAATCCCCAAAATAGTGACGGCAACCGTTGCGACCGCATAAAATTGCACGGACTCAGAAAAAAACGGCATCGACAATGCGGGCACAGGCGGATATCCGATCAAAGGCGGGGGCGAGACATAAGACTATAGACGTAAAGACCATTGTCTGCCCCGCAGAGCAAGTCCCTTTTCTGCCCTTAAACCTGCATTCCTTTCATGGCTGCCCCGTTGCGCTTGCGCCATAAGTCTGTCCTGACTCCTGTGAGTGTGGGTGCTAGGGTCGCGCCGCAATCCAATTTTCAAGGATGAGCGTTCAGGATTCAGACCACCCTCATGCCGGTTGCATGGGGCCGTTTTCATCACGGCTTTTGCACCGGATGCACGAGATCTGCGCCAGAACCCTCAACCGATCGAGATGATCGATCCATTCAAAGTGCGGGGAGAAAACAATGGCTCAGACACAGACCAGCCGTTATGCAGAAACTTATCGGGCGTCGATGACAGATCGTGAGCATTTCTGGCTTGAGGTGGCAAAATCGATTGACTGGGTCAAACCACCGAGCCGGGCTTTTGCGGCAGACCAAGGCGTTTATGGACGTTGGTTTCCTGACGCGCAGGTCAACACCTGCTATAATGCGTTGGATCGGCATGTCGCGCAGCGGGGTGATCAACTGGCCGTCATTTATGATAGCCCGGTCGCCCAATCCAAACGGAGCCTGACCTATCGGCAAATGCGCGATCAGGTGGCGCGCCTTGCCGCCGTCATTCGCAATCAAGGCGTTGCCAAAGGGGATACGGTTTTAATTTATATGCCGATGATCCCCGAAGCAGTCATGGCCATGTTGGCCTGTGCGCGGTTGGGCGCGGTCCATTCGGTTGTCTTTGGTGGCTTTGCCTCCAAAGAATTGGCGACCCGCATTGAGGATGCCCATCCCAAACTGATTATTGCCGCCTCATGCGGAATCGAGCCCAATCGTGTGGTGGCCTATAAGCCGCTGTTGGACGAAGCAATCACGCTCTCCCATCATAAGCCGAGCAAGGTTTTGCTGTTTCAACGCCCGCAAGCTGTTGCCAGCATGATCGAGGGACGCGATCTTGATTGGGTCGACATGATGGAGGCTGCTGAAAAAGCCGGGCAAACCGCCGACTGCGTGCCCGTCCAAGCCACAGATCCGCTTTATGTGCTCTATACATCCGGCACCACGGGCAAACCCAAAGGCGTGGTGCGTGACAATGGCGGCCATTTAGCGGCGCTCGCTTGGTCCGTTCCGAATTTATATAATATCCATCCGGGTGATGTGTTCTGGACCGCCTCTGATGTGGGCTGGGTGGTTGGACACAGCTACATTGTCTATGGGCCCTTAATCAACGGTGCCACCACCATTGTTTATGAAGGCAAGCCCGTTGGCACACCCGATCCGGGTGCCTTTTGGCGGATGATCTCCGACTATAAAGTCAAAGCGCTGTTTACAGCCCCCACCGCTTTCCGCGCCATCAAGAAAGAAGATCCGAATGCGGATTATTTGAAAAAATATGACATGAGCCATTTCAAAGCTCTGTTTCTGGCTGGCGAACGGGCCGACCCGGACACCGTCAACTGGGCCGAAACAATTTTGAAAGTGCCTGTGATCGACCATTGGTGGCAGACCGAAACCGGTTGGGCGATTGCTGGCAATCCGCTGGGATTGGGTCAACTCCCCGTCAAACACGGCTCACCTACCGTTCCGATGCCCGGCTATGATGTGCAGATTGTCGATGAGGCAGGCCATGCGCTTCCAGCCGGAAAAATGGGATCCATTGTCATTAAGCTGCCACTGCCTCCGGGCAATTTACCAACGCTTTGGCATGCTGATGACCGCTTTAAAGAAAGCTATTTGGAAACCTTCCCCGGTTTCTACAATACGTCAGATGCCGGCTATGTCGATGAAGACGGATATCTATTCATCATGGGACGCACCGACGACATCATCAATGTCGCAGGGCATCGCCTCTCAACTGGCGGGATGGAGGAAGTGCTTGCCTCACATCCCGATGTCGCGGAATGCGCAGTGATCGGGATCAAAGACTCGCTGAAAGGGGAACAGCCTTGCGGCTTCGTGGTCTTGAAAGCAGGTGTAACCCGCTCCCATGACGATATTGAAAAAGAAATCGTCAAATTGGTGCGCGATAAAATTGGACCCGTGGCGGCCTTCAAACTGGCCATTACCGTGCACCGTCTGCCCAAAACCCGCTCCGGCAAAATCCTGCGCGGCACGATGAAAAAAATTGCTGATCATGATCCTTGGACCATGCCAGCCACAATTGATGATCCAGCCGTACTGGATGAAATCACAGTGGCCTTGAAGGAAAAAGGCATCGCTTAAGCCAAAGCTGAGACCACCGAGACTATTTCGCGCTATCTTATTTCGCGCCATAAAAATCTGCCCGAGGCCACTTTCGAGTGGCCTCTTTGGTTTTTTGCTGGCACAAAGCCTATGTGCTCTGTTTGCATCCGCCTCTTGGTGAAAGATCAAATCCTGTGCGAAAGGTCTAAATTCGTGATTGCCGATTTCATCCCTGACCTGCCAACGCTGCTTGCCTATTCTGTTGCTGCCTTTTTATTAGCTGTAACACCGGGACCGGATATGGCGTTGTTTTTATCGCGCACCGTGACCAGCGGACAAAAATACGGACTGATGGCCATGCTAGGCGCTTCTCTTGGTATGACCTGCCATGCCACACTCGCAGCATGGGGGCTTTCAGCCCTGCTGGCCGCCTCCGCCACCGGCTTCATGATCGTCAAAGCCATTGGCGCGCTTTATCTGTTGTTTCTGGCTTGGCAGGCGATCAAACATGGATCAGGCCTGAGTCTTGACCCGACGGCTCAAAGTGAACAAAGCCTGTTTTCAACCTTTATGACAGGGATCGGCATTAATCTGACC
>CAWUMW010000113.1:0-7500 GCA_963923415.1 uncultured Hyphomicrobiales bacterium
CGTTCTTGAGCCACGGTTATGTGCATTTCTTCAAGGCTTCGATTACCCTGTCGCCTGATAATCACATTCTGCATGACATGCATGGTGTACCGAAATGGGTTCAATGGGCACCATTTGTTATGATGGTGATTGGCTTTGTGGTGGCTTGGATTTTTTATATTGCCAAGCCCGCTCTTCCGCATGCGCTCGCCAAGTCACAACCTCTGCTTTATCAATTCTTGCTCAATAAATGGTATTTTGACGAGATCTACGACTTCTTGTTTGTGCGTCCTGCCAAAGCTCTCGGTACGTTTTTATGGAAAAAGGGCGATGGCGCCACCATTGACGGACTGGGCCCGGATGGCGTGTCCGCGCGGGTGATCGCATGGAGCGGGGTGATCGTCCGCTTACAAACGGGTTATCTCTATCACTATGCCTTTGCCATGCTGATTGGCCTCGCGGCTGTGATCACGTGGTATATGTTTGGAGGAGCACACTCATGAACCATCTCCTCCTAGGCCTCATCGTCTTACCGCTTGTTGGTGCAGGACTCATCCTCATTACCGATGGGCAATCAGAAGCCGGATTGCGCAATATTCGTTGGACCGCTTTGTTCACGACCTTGGCGACCTTTGTTTTGTCGTTGATCGCATGGCATGGTTTTGATCCCTCTTCCGCGGCTTTCCAATTGGTTGATGAGGCCAGTTGGTTGTCCAAAGAGATCCGCTTCAAGCTGGGTGTTGATGGCTTCTCTATGCCCTTCATTCTGTTGTCGGCTTTCTTGATGCCATTTTGCATTGTGGCGTCGTGGGAGTCTGTGACGCAACGAGTCAAAGAATATTTTATGGCCTTCTTGGTGCTGGAATCACTGATGATCGGTGTTTTCTCGGCGCTGGATCTGGTGCTGTTTTATCTGTTCTTCGAAGCGGGTTTGATCCCGATGTTCCTGATCATTGGGATCTGGGGTGGTAAGCGGCGCATTTATGCGAGTTTCAAATTTTTCCTCTACACATTGTTGGGCTCGCTGTTGATGTTGCTGGCGGTGATGGTGATGTATCATCAAGCGCACACCACTGATATTCCGACCTTGCTGAAATTTAAATTTGCACCGCAGTTGCAGACGTGGTTGTGGCTGGCGTTCTTTGCCTCTTTTGCGGTAAAGATGCCGATGTGGCCGGTTCATACTTGGTTGCCAGATGCCCATGTGGAAGCCCCGACAGCGGGCTCGGTTATTCTGGCCGCGATCTTGTTGAAAATGGGCGGTTACGGTTTCATTCGGGTGTCGATCCCGATGTTCCCGGATGCATCGGTTTATTTTGCACCGTTTATTTTCTCGTTGTCGGTCATTGCCATTATCTACACATCGTTAGTGGCCTTGATGCAGGAAGACATCAAAAAGCTGATCGCTTATTCCTCAGTGGCTCATATGGGCTTTGTGACGATGGGATTGTTCACGCTGAATGCGCAAGGCATTCAGGGCGCTATGTTCCAAATGGTCTCGCATGGTCTGGTCTCTGGCGCGCTGTTCTTAAGCGTGGGGGTCATTTATGATCGCATGCATACGCGTGAGATTGCAGCCTATGGTGGATTGGTGCATCGCATGCCCCGTTATGCGGCCATTTTCATGTTGTTCACGATGGCGAATGTCGGCTTGCCCGGTACGGCAGGTTTCGTTGGTGAATTCTTGACGCTGTTGGGTGCTTTTCGTGCGCAGAGTTTGGTGGCCTTTTTCGCCACGACAGGTGTGATCTTGTCGGCGGGTTATGCCTTGTGGCTCTATGCGCGGGTTATTTTCGGTAAATTGGAAAAGCCCTCATTGATGTCGATTGAAGACATGAATGCGAGAGAACTTGCTGTGATGCTGCCGCTTGTTGTTTTGACAATTTGGTATGGTGTGCAGCCTCATGCCATTCTTGATGTGTTCGCCGCGCCGACCGAGGCGCTCCTGAAATCAACCCATGCGGCGCTGTCGAGCGTTCAGCATGTTGTGACTGCCGCTCGCTGAAGGTGATGTGATATGACCGCCCATGTGCCTGCCCTGATGCCTGCTCTGCCGGAACTGGTTCTGGCCAGCGGAGCCTTGTTGCTTGTGTTGATCGGTGCTTTGCGGGGTGAGGGGAGCCATGGCTTCATTCATGCGGCGTCGGTATTGCTGCTTGGCTTGGCGCTTTTGTTTGTTCTGACGGGCGATGGTGCAACCGTTGTGACTTTCAATGGGGCTTTTATCAATGATGCCTTTGCCCGTTTCATGAAAGCGGCCACCTTGATTGCCGCTTTAGTATCTTTGGTGATCTCGCAAGGCTATTTGCAACGGCACAAGTCGGAGGCGTTTGAATATCCGCTTTTAGTTTTGCTTTCGACGCTCGGCATGCTGGTGATGGTGTCGGCCCATGATCTGATCGCGCTTTATCTGGGCCTCGAATTATCCTCCTTGTCGCTTTACGTGATTGCTGCTTTCCGGCGTGATGATCTGCGCTCAACCGAAGCGGGTTTGAAATATTTTGTGTTGGGAGCGTTATCCTCCGGCATGCTGCTTTATGGGGCGTCGTTGATTTACGGCTTTACCGGGGCGGTTGAATTTTCTGCCATTGTGAAAGCGCTGCATGGCCACGCATCGACCGGGGTTATTTTTGGTTTGGCTTTCTTGATGGCTGGTTTTGCCTTTAAGATTTCAGCCGTTCCGTTTCACATGTGGACGCCCGATGTCTATGAAGGGGCACCAACGCCGGTCACCACGTTTTTTGCATCCGCCCCCAAATTAGCCGCTATGGCCATGACGGTGCGCGTTGTGATGACGGCCTTTCCTGACGTGACGCAGGAATGGCGGCAGATTGTTGTCTTTATCGCTTTGGGGTCGATGATTTTGGGTGCCTTTGCAGCCATTGGCCAACGCAATATCAAACGTCTGTTGGCCTATTCCTCGATCGGTCATGTTGGTTATGCCTTGGTTGGCTTGTCAGCGGGGACCGCGATGGGGGTGCAAGGCGTGGTGGTTTATATGGCGCTTTATGCCATCACCACATTAGGGGCGTTTGCCTGTGTCTTGGGGATGCGCCGCGACGGTCATTATGTCGAAAGCATTGAGGATCTGGCAGGCTTGGGCCGCACCAATCCGGCCATGGCGTTTGCGTTGGCGATGATCATGTTTTCATTGGCCGGTATTCCGCCTTTGGCAGGCTTTTTTGCTAAATGGTATGTGTTTGTCGCAGCGGTTGAAGCCAAGCTCTATGCACTGGCAATTTTAGGGGTGCTGTCGAGCGTCGTTGGTGCCTTTTATTATCTGCGCGTTGTGAAGATCATTTATTTTGATGAGGCCAAGCCGGCCTTTGATCCGCTCGACTCCAGCCTGAAAGCGGTCATCTTGGTGACGTCGGTGCTGATCTTTTTCTTCTGGCTCTATCCGGCGCCGCTGGTCAATGCTGCACAATTTGCGGCTCAGTCCTTGCATTGAGCCTTGGATGTGTTTGCACCAACCTATGGCGGGTTCAGCATTGAGCATCATGCCGCGTTAGGATCCAGCAATGACCGCGCCATGGACTGTGCTGTGGCGGGCATGGATCGGCATTGGGTTATCGTTGATCAGCAAACAGGCGGGCGGGGTCGGCAGGGACGTGTGTGGGAATCGCCGCCCGGTAATCTTTATGCCAGTCTGGCGCTGATTGACCCTTGCGCGATGGCGTTGAGTCCGCAATTAGGATTTGTTGCTGGATTGGCGACGCAACAGGCTTTGGCGTCACTGACCCCATTCGGGGCGCGGTTGCGCTTAAAATGGCCGAATGATGTGTTGTTGGATGGAGCGAAACTGTCCGGCCAGCTGCTTGAAGGGCGCAGTCAGTCCGGCCATTTGTGTGTTGTCATCGGGATTGGCATTAATCTGCGTCACCATCCGGACCAGACGCCCTATCCGGCAACCGATTTGTTGCAGGCTGGTGTTGAGCTGACCCCGTCTTCTGTGTTGCATGCTTTATGCGATGAATTTTCGACGCTGTTGGGGCTTTGGTCGCAAGGACAGGGATTTTCAGCCATTCGGCAACGCTGGCTTGAACGCGCGGCCTATCTTGAGCGCCCGATTGAAGTGCGCACGGAGCGCGGCCCCCTGAAAGGCCTGTTTAAGGGACTGGATGCAGAGGGGCGTTTGTTGTTGCAGGTTGCCTCTTCGGCAGCCGATGGATTGACAGTGATTGAAGCGGGTGATTTTTACCCGCTTGATTTGAGCCATAGTCAAGGCTGAACAAGGTAAGGAACGCTATGCAAACGGACGGCGATGAGCTGGTCTTTGTGCCGCTCGGCGGCATTGGTGAAATCGGGATGAATGCCGGCCTTTATGGCTATGGCAACAAAAAGAACCGGCGCTGGATTTTGGTGGATTGCGGCCTTGCCTTTGCGGGTCCGGAATTGCCCGGGATCGAAGTGATGCTGCCGGATTTGCAATTCATCACGCAGCAAAAAAAGCGTCTTGAAGCGATCATCATCACGCATGCGCATGAGGATCATATCGGGGCTTTGATGGATTTATGGCCGGATCTTGAAGTGCCGGTTTATGCCTCGCGCTTTGCAGCGAGCCTGCTTGAAATCAGACGGTTTCGTGAGCCGGGTGCGCAGCATCTGCCGTTGCATCCTATCACGCCCGGTCAAGAGATCGTGCTGGGTCCGTTTCGCGTGGAAGCCGTGCGGATGGCGCATTCGATTCCGGAATCGATGGGGCTGATTATTAAAACGCCTTTGGGCACCGTGTTTCATAGTGGCGATTGGAAAATTGATCCCACGCCTTATGTCGGTTGGGTTACCGATGAGGCGCGCTTGCGGCAATTGGGGGATGAAGGGCTTCTGGCGCTGATTTGCGACTCCACCAATGCAACCCGCGATGGCACAAGCCCCAGCGAGACAGAGGTTGCAGCAACATTGAAAGAGCTGATCGGGCAGGCTAAGGGGCGCGTCTGTGTCACGACATTTGCATCCAATGTGGCACGGATCCGCGCTGTGGCAGAAGCGGCGGCGGCCTGTGGGCGTGAAATTATCGCAGTGGGGCGTGCGATGGATCGGGTGATCGAAGTGGCCCGTGAATGCGGCTTGCTCGAAGGCGTGCCGGACTTTCGATCTGCAGATGTCTATGGTTATTTGCCACGCGAAAAAGTGGTGGCCTTGGTCACAGGATCACAAGGTGAGCCGCGTGCCGCTTTGGCGCGGATAGCCGAAGGCAATCATCCCGATCTTACGCTCACGCCGGGGGATCAGGTTATATTTTCCTCGCGGGCAATTCCCGGCAATGAAAAAAGCGTCAGCCATCACATCAATCAACTGGTTTTGCAGGGCATTCATGTGGTGACCGATCGGGATGCTTTGGTGCATGTGTCCGGCCATCCGCGGCGCGGCGAATTGGAGCAGCTTTATCGCTGGCTCAAACCCCAGATCGCGGTTCCTGCGCATGGCGAGGCCTTGCATCTGGAAACCCATCGACGCTTTGCGCGGCAGATGGGCGTCAAACATGCCTGTCGGATCCGCAATGGACAAATGCTGCGCTTGGCACCGGGAGATCCGGTGGTGCTTGATCATGTGCATGCGGGACGGCTTTATCGCGATGGGCAGATTGTTCTCTCGGCGGAGGATCGGGCGGTTGCTGAGCGGCGCAAATTGTCGTTTGCCGGAGTGGTCTCGGTTGCGGTTGCCATCACCGCACAAGGGGATGTGGTGGGGGATGTCTCGCTTGCTTTGGCAGGGCTTCCACAAGCAGATGCCGGTGGACAGAGTTTTGATGAGATTGTCGAAGAGGCTGTTTTTTCGGTGCTGGATACGTTGCCGAAAGCCAAGCGGCGTGATCCTGATCTGGTGGAGACGGCCATTGAGCGCGCCATTCGCTCAACGGTCAATCAGTCTTGGGGCAAGAAACCGCTCTGCCATGTACAGGTGGTGATTGTTTGATTTTTTCTGATGGGCGGACCGCGCCGTTCCGGCTAGAATGGGACGGTCTAGGCCCCGTCACGAGGCAGGGTGGGAAAAGGAGCAAGATATGATCGGACGTCTCAATCACGTGGCCATTGCGGTCAAAGATCTCGCTGCGGCAACGGCAACATATCGGGATGTTTTGGGGGCTGAGGTCTCTGCCCCTTTGCCGCAACCTGATCACGGAGTGACGGTGGTGTTTATCACCCTTCCCAATACAAAAATTGAATTGTTGGAACCATTAGGCGAAAACTCACCGATTGCTAAATTTCTGGAGCGGAACAGTGATGGTGGCATTCATCACATCTGTTACGAGGTCGACGATGTGCGCGCGGCGCGGGATCAGTTGAAAGCGGGTGGGGCGCGTGTCTTGGGCGATGGCGAGCCGCGGATTGGCGCACATGGCAAACCGGTGATCTTTCTGCATCCGAAAGATTTTAACGGCACTTTAGTTGAGTTGGAGCAAGTCTAATGCCGTTCTCCTTTGCTGTGACTCTGCCATGGCCGACTTTGATCGCGCTTTATTTTATTGTTTGGTGGATCTCGTTGTTTGCCGTGTTGCCGTTAGGTGTTCAAAATGCAGAAGAGGCAGGCGAGCGCCCAGATGGGCTGAGTGACCCAGGTGCGCCGGTTAATCCGCGCTTGGGCCTGAAGGCAGCTTTAACATCGGTGGTCGCGCTTCCCTTTACCTATGTGCTCGCTTTGCTCATCACGCAGATTGATTAAGCGCGCTTTTGATCTCAGATAGATCTTCAGGGGAATGGCTGAGGATTTGGAGGCGTGGAAAGCTCAGGCTTAAGCACTTGGATCAGGCTTAAGCACTTGAAGATGAGCGCTCAGCAACAAGTAACAAATTAGAGACGAGTATAATGACTAAGCCAAACGGAATATACTGAGCCAAAAGGTCAGTTTTAAGATGTTTCGTCCCTAGACTTGGCCGCCACGACAGATTTATTTGTTCTGTCTGATCATTAATACTGCATTTATCAAGTCAAATTGGGTTTGTCACGTCTTTTTTTCTACATTCTTGTGTATTTTTACCGGATTAGATGCGATGCGGTTTGATGACGCGCAAGACTTGTCTTTTGATCATCAATAGGGTTCAAGTCATGGTCATTCCTGTCACGCTGTTTTGAGGTTCCTTTGCAATGCGTTTGAGCCGTTATTTTCTGCCTATCCTGCGCGATACTCCGAAAGATGCCGAAATCGTGTCCCATCGTTTGATGCTGCGCGCCGGGATGGTTCGCCAGCAATCAGCGGGCATTTATGCGTGGTTGCCGTTGGGTTTGCGCGTTTTGAACAAGATCAGCGCGATTATTCGTGAGGAGCAGAACCGCTCAGGCGCGATTGAATTGCTGATGCCGACGATTCAGTCGGCTGATTTATGGCGCGAGTCAGGCCGCTATGATGCCTATGGCAAAGAAATGCTGCGGATCAAAGATAGGCACGAGCGCGAGATGCTCTATGGCCCAACCAACGAAGAAATGATTACGGAAATTTTCCGTTCTTATGTGCGCTCTTACAAAGATTTACCACTTAATCTTTATCATTTGCAGTGGAAATTTAGAGACGAGATTCGCC
>CAWUMW010000114.1:0-7498 GCA_963923415.1 uncultured Hyphomicrobiales bacterium
GTTATCTGTGGGGCGGGATCGCAGCCCGCGCACTTTGCGTGAGCGGTTAGACTTCGTGCAAGGCAATGCCGAACAGCTCCCCTTTCATGATGCGTCTTTTGACGCCTATACGATTGCCTTCGGAATCCGCAATGTGCCCCGCATCGATCACGCTCTGCAAGAAGCCTATCGGGTCTTGCGGCGCGGTGGTCGGCTGTTGGTGCTCGAATTTTCACATGTGCATCTTGTTGGTCTTGATCAACTCTATGATCGCTATTCATTTCATATCGTGCCGCAAATGGGGCGATTGATTGCTGGCGATGCAGCCCCTTACCAATATCTGGTCGAGTCGATCCGCCAATTCCCAACCCCTGAACATTTTGCAACCATGATCGAAACCGCCGGGTTTCGCCGCGTTCACTTCACACCGATGTCGGGCGGTATTGTTGCCCTTCATTCCGGCTGGAAATTATAAGCGAGCCATTTCCCGTGAGCATGCATGCAATGTCCGTTTTTCGTCTGATCCGCGTGGGCTTTGTGCTCGCGCGCGAAGGCGCTTTGGCTCTTATTCCTCATGATGTGCTGCCTCCTTTTGCGCGCTTTCTCGTGCATGTCGGGCGCTTGATTGAACGTGATCATCTGGGCAATGGGGCCCAAAGACTGGCCACCGCGCTGAATCGGCTTGGTCCGAGCTATGTTAAATTCGGCCAGTTTTTGGCAACGCGTCCGGATGTCGTGGGCGTGCGGGTTGCCCGCGACCTTGAAAGTTTGCAAGACCGCTTGCCACCGTTTCCGCTGACACAAGCCCGCTCCATCATTGAGGACGCGCTGGGCAAACCCATTCCTGAGCTCTTTACCTCGCTGAGCGAGCCTGTTGCGGCGGCCTCCATTGCGCAAGTCCATCAAGCTGTTTTGCAAGATGGCACCAAATTAGCCGTCAAAGTCTTACGCCCGGGCATTCGTCAACGCTTCGCGCGGGATCTCGAAGCCATGGCCTTTGCAGCCAGTAAAGCTGAAAGTTATTCACCCGAGGCGCGCCGCCTGCGGATGAGCGAAGTGGTGAATACGCTCAAACGCTCCGTCATCATGGAAATGGATTTGCGCCTAGAAGCCGCTGCTTTGTCTGAGATGGCAGAAAATACCCAAAACGATCCCGATTTTCGTGTCCCACATGTCAATTGGGATCTCACAGCGCGTGATGTGTTGACCATGGAATGGATCGACGGAACACCGCTCAATGATCTCGCAGCGATTGACCGGATCGGACATGACCGTGTGAAACTGGGTCAAACCGTGATTCAATCTTTTTTACGGCATGCTTTACGCGATGGATTTTTCCATGCCGACATGCATCCGGGTAATCTTTTTGTTGATCAAAACGGCCATTTATGTGCGGTTGATTTTGGCATCATGGGTCGTATGGGCGACAAAGAGCGACGCTTTTTGGCTGAAATTTTATTGGGCTTTATTACACGCGATTATAAACGCGTTGCCGAAGTTCATTTTGAAGCGGGCTATGTGCCCGCCTTGCATAGTGTCGAAGAATTTGCCCAAGCCATTCGCGCAATCGGGGAGCCTATCCATAACCGTCGCGCCGATGAAATCTCCATGGCTAAATTATTGACCTTGTTGTTTGAGATTACAGCCTTGTTTGATATGCGCACGCGCACCGAACTGGTGATGTTGCAAAAAACCATGGTCGTCGTTGAAGGGGTGGGCCGCTCGCTTGATCCGATGCTCGATATTTGGAAAACAGCCGAACCTGTTGTGAGAGAATGGATCACGCGTAACTTGGGGGTGCTTGGTCGCACCGAACAAGCGGGGCGGGGCGCCTTATCGCTGGCGCAGGCAGTTGCCCGACTCCCCAGCCTCATTCATCGCAGCGAACATCTCGCCGAAACTCTCAATGAGCGATTAGAACGCGGGTTTCCCCTTGATCTGACCAGTATTCAAGCCATCGGACGCGCAGAAGGCCGTTCCCATTCATCAGGCCATCTTGCATTATGGGCCATTGCCGTCATGATCGCCTTGGCCCTGTTCTGGTCTTAGGCGGTGCTCACGGATCTAGGGTCAGATCTCATTCATTTTGCATCAACGGTTGGCTCTGAAAAATGCTCGAGGTCACGAAGAAAAAGCGCAGGAAACCGGTCGGTTTTCAAATCTTTTGCGACACAGAGATCGGGCATTTTTCGCCAATCCAAAGGACATGACGATGAAGCACAGTCTGCATCGAAAACAGCCTCAACCGTGCCACCAGCACGCTTTTCGTCTGTTTTCCTCCCATCTTACACTTCATAGTCATGCCGTTGTTGTTAAATTATTGAAGTCTGACCCTAGCTTGAAGGTGTTGCCATGCGGCTGAACGGAAAACACATCTTACTCATGATTGGCGGCGGAATTGCTGCTTATAAAACGCTTGAGCTCGTTCGCTTGATCCGCAAAGAGGGCGGCAAGGTGACCTGTATTCTCACCAAAGCGGGGTCTGAATTTGTTACGCCCTTGTCCTTGGCTAGTCTGAGTGGCCAAAAAGTCTATCAGGACTTGTTCTCCCTGACCGATGAAACCGAAATGGGACATATCGAATTATCGCGCGCGGCGGATCTGGTCGTTGTGGCACCAGCCACCGCCGATCTCATGGCAAAGGCGGCGCAGGGGCTCGCCAATGATCTTGCCTCAACCACATTGTTGGCAACGGATAAACGAGTTTTAATGGCTCCGGCCATGAATGTGCGCATGTGGCTCCATCCCGCAACACAACGCAATGTCACACAATTGCACGCCGATGGGATCACCCTGATTGGTCCCGATGAGGGTGCCATGGCCTGCGGTGAATTTGGACCGGGCCGCATGGCCGAACCCGCTGCCATTCTTGAGGCCGCCTTAGCCCAGCTCGGTGCCCAGCCTACCGTCGCGCAAGGCCACAGTCTTGCAGGGCGCCATGTCTTAATCACATCCGGCCCAACCCATGAGCCGATTGATCCAGTGCGCTACATAGCCAACCGCTCCTCAGGCAAACAAGGCCATGCGATCGCCCGCGCTGCAGCCCGCGCCGGGGCCCGTGTGACCCTCATCAGCGGACCAGTCACCTTGCCCGATCCACCCGGTGTTACGGTGATTCATGTCGAAGAGGCTCGCGCGATGCTGAGGGCTGTCCAACAGGCTTTACCTGCCGATGTCGCAATCTTTTGTGCCGCGGTTGCAGACTGGCGCGTGCAAGCGGCAGGTGACCAAAAAATCAAAAAAGATCAGGCTGGCCCGCCCAGTCTCGCTTTGGCAGAAAATCCCGATATTTTGGCAACCATTGCACAAGCGCATACCATGCGCCCTCCCTTGGTGATCGGCTTTGCCGCTGAAACAGAGCATGTGATCGACTATGCCCAAGCCAAGCGCAAAAAAAAGCAATGTGACTGGATTGTTGCCAATGATGTCAGTCCCGGCAGTGGTGTGATGGGCGGAGACCAAAATGCCGTGCATTTAATTCGTGACAATGGGGTGACCTCTTGGCCTGTCATGGATAAATCCTCCGTCGCTGAGGCTTTAATCGCCGAAATTGCCGCAGCCCTTCATCCAAGCTCTTAACAGCTTCCCTTCACGCCTGCTGATGACCGATCCTCTTGCCATGACCCCACCACTTTATTGCCAAACCCTCCCCCATTTTAACGGCCTCCCACTCCCGCGTTACGAAACTGCGGGCGCAGCAGGACTTGATCTTGCCGCCGCTCTGCCCGCTGACCAACCGCTGGTCCTCCCCCCCCTTGAACGCGCCCTGATTCCAACTGGATTAATGATGGCCATCCCTCCAGGGTTTGAAGGTCAAATCCGTGCCCGCTCTGGGCTGGCACTGAAACAAGGATTGGCTTTGGTCAATGCCCCCGGCACAATCGATAGCGATTATCGCGGCGAGATTGGGGTGCTGGTGATCAATCTCGGTCAGCACCCGATCACGCTTGAACGAGGGCAGCGCATTGCGCAATTGGTCATTTCACCGATTGTTCAGTGTCGCATCGAACCGGTGTCATCGCTTGATCAAAGCGCGCGCGGAAGCGGCGGCTTTGGTTCAACGGGTCTGACCACAGATAAGGAATCGCATTCATGATCATGCTGCCGCGCCGCTGCCAACTCGCTTTAGTGGCGGTGATCGATATTGCCCTGCATGCGCGCCCTGATCCTGTGTCCCTAAAGCAGATCGCAGCCCGTCACGGCTTGCCCCCCCGCCATCTCGAACCCCTGTTGCAAACTTTGGTGCATGCAAAAATTCTTAAAGGGCAGCGCGGCCCCAAAGGCGGCTATTCTTTAGCGCGCGAGCGCCGCCGCATCAGCATGGGCGATATTGTCCGATCCGCCTTTACCGATCTCAGCGCGGATCCCGATCACAAGACCCCCCCCTTGTTGCACAATCTGATTTTTCCAGCCCTTGCCGAAGCCAGTGCCGGTTTTCTAACCCGCTTGGATGCCCTCAGCCTCGCTGATTTATGTGAGACTTATGAAAAACTTGGCCCTCAAGACCGGGATTTGGAACCTGCCAATTTTACAATTTAATTTGTAGATTAAATTTATATTGCATTTTTATTTGTAAATTGATTTGATGCACAGGACTGCTTGTTGCAGATTACCATTTGAGGAGTGTCATCATGGTTCAATCCCCCTCCGCGCGGCGTCCCGGCCGTGGTCGTATCTATGCCTCGATTACTGAAACCATTGGCGATACGCCGCTTGTCCGGCTGGACAAAATTGCCAAAGCCCAAGGGGTGGGGGCAAATTTGCTGGCGAAGCTGGAATTTTTTAATCCGATTTCCAGCGTGAAAGATCGGATCGGTGTTGCGATGATTGACGCGCTTGAGGCTGCGGGTCAGATCAAGCCCGGCGATACATTAATCGAACCCACATCGGGCAATACGGGTATTGCACTGGCTTTTGTTGCGGCCAGTCGGGGGTATCGGTTGATCATTGTCATGCCGGAGTCGATGTCGATTGAACGGCGCAAAATGCTGGCCTTGCTTGGCGTTGAATTAGAGCTTACGCCGGCTGGCGGTGGAATGAAGGCCGCGATTGCCCGCGCTGAAGAATTGAAAGCGCAAATCCCCGGCGCCATTATTCCGCAGCAATTTAAAAATGCCGCCAATCCAGAGATTCACCGCCGCACCACCGCACAAGAAATCTTGAATGATACTGATGGGCACGTCGATTATTTTGTGGCTGGTGTGGGAACCGGCGGCACAATAACGGGTGTCGGGCACGTTCTCAAAAGCCACAACCCCGCCATTCAAGTGATTGCCGTGGAGCCCGAAGATTCACCGGTCTTATCCGGTGGCCAACCCGGTCCGCATAAGATCCAAGGTATTGGCGCAGGTTTTGTTCCCGATATTTTAGATCGCACCGTGATTGATGAAGTGATCACGGTTGGCAATCAAAGCGCCATTGATATGGCACGCTTGCTGGCCCGCCTTGAGGGTATTCCAACAGGGATTTCTTCTGGTGCTGCCGTCAATGCCGCTGTTGAACTTGGCAAGCGCGCAGGGATGGAGGGCAAGACCATTGTCATCATGATCCCAAGTTTTGCCGAACGCTATTTATCGTCTGCTTTGTTTGAAGGGCTCTAAGCCGCTTGAAGCGCTATACAGTTTAAACTCAACACCACATACAAAAAGACGGCCCTATAGGCCGTCTTTTTCGTTGCACCCTGTGTGAACACCACAGCGCCTTATAGCATCGAAGGCAGAACCCGATCAGGCGGCCGATGACCGTCCATAAAGGTCTTGATATTGATAATGACCTTTTCACCCATATCAATTCGACCCTCAATCGTTGCTGAGCCCATATGCGGCAGCACCACCACTTTGTTGGCCTTCGCAAGCTTTAATAAGCGCGGTGAAAGTGCGGGCTCGTGCTCAAACACATCAAGCCCCGCCCCACCCAATTCATTGGCCTCCAACATGCGGATCAAGGCCGTTTCATCAATGATTTCACCGCGGGCGGTGTTGACCAAAATCGCATCCGGTTTCAACAATTTTAACCGACGCGCTGATAACAAATGATAGGTCGCTGGCGTATGCGGACAGTTAACCGAAACAATATCCATGCGCGCCAACATTTGATCGAGTGAATCCCAATAGGTGGCGTCCACGGCCTCTTCGAGATTCGCTGCAATCCGTCGGCGATTATGATAATGGACTTGAAGGCCAAAGGCCTGCGCGCGCCGCGCCACCGCATAACCAATGCGGCCCATACCAACAATACCAAGACGCTTGCCTGTAATGCGATGCCCCAGCATCCATGTGGGTGACCAGCCATGCCATGATTCAGCGGCGATCACTTGCGCACCTTCGGGAATACGACGCGCAACGGCCATGATCAAGGCCATCGTCATATCAGCCGTATCATCGGTCAAAACACCCGGCGTATTGGTGACCGTGATGCCGCGGGCCAAGGCTGTTTGCACATCGACATTATCAACACCATTGCCAAAATTAGCGATCAACCGCAAAGACGGTCCCGCTTGCGCCAGAACCGACGCATCAATCCGATCTGTGACAGTTGGAACCAACACATCAGCGCGTTGCACCGCTTGCACCAAATCAGCCGCTTGCATCGGTTGATCCGATACATTCAACTCAGCATCAAACAATTCCCGCATGCGTGTTTCGATAACATCGGGCAATTTACGCGTGACGATAACCAACGGTTTCTTTTTCGTCATGAACGGCTCCGCAAGGCCCCTTTGGCCTTCATGTTTCTTCACAAATCCAATCCCGACCGGTCCGGGGATTCACGCAATCTTAACACCTTGAGCGCGAAGACTTCCCCCAAGGGCAGGAGGGAACCCGACCCTTGATCCCTGCATAGCGAGACAAAGCGCGAAACACAACGCCGGACAAGTGAGAAGATAGACGCATGACGCCTGTTTTTGCTTCCATATCCCGATTTTTTAACCCGTTCAGCCGCGTTTTGATTGCGGCCTCGACTGTGCTGTTGGTCCTCATGGCCGCAAACCCCGTTGCCGCCAAACCCGGAATCGGCACCACAACCGGCCTGCCCCTGCCCCGATTTGCCAGCTTAAAATCCGACCGCGTCAATCTGCGCGAAGGCCCCTCCAAAGACCACCGAACGCTGTGGATCTATCAAAAAGCCGGATTGCCCATTGAAATTACAGCAGAATTTGAAACTTGGCGGCGCATCCGCGACAGCGAGGGCACCGAGGGCTGGGTCTTGCATTCACTCTTATCGGGCCGCCGCACCGGGCTGGTCGCACCATGGATGAAAGAGGGCACCGTGGCTTTGCACGCCAAACCGACCGATCAGGCCGCGGTGGTGGCGCAGCTGTCGCCCACTGTTTTGGGCACGCTCAAACGCTGTGACGGCACCTGGTGCCGGATCACCGGCGAGGGGTTTGACGGCTATATCAAACAGGACCGCCTCTGGGGCGCCTATCCGGATGAAATGCTCGAATAAGTGGCCCGGAAAGCAAAAGAACAGACAGCACAACCATATTAATTCGGAAAAACCCGATAAAAAGTCAGTT
>CAWUMW010000115.1:0-7398 GCA_963923415.1 uncultured Hyphomicrobiales bacterium
TATCGGCGAGCAAAGCGTGCAGATCAAAACGGCATTAAAAGCATCAAAACCGCGCCTCTATGCCACGGCGGCTTCTCCTTCGCATGCGTCGGGGTCTCAGACAATGCTGTCTGCGCGCGGCAAACCCTTTCCTTTGCAAGGGATTCGGATTTTTGACTTTTCATGGTTTTTGGCTTCCGCAGGTGGAACCCGCTTTCTGGCTGCTTTGGGGGCTGAAAGCCTGAAGGTGGAATGGAAAACCAATCCCGATACGCGGCTGGCTGCTATGGCTCCGGTTGGTGGACGCGCGGCGCGCGAAAAGGCCACTGCGCCGCTTCAAGGGGTGACCGATTCCGATATGGGCGGGCAATTCAATAATAAAAATTCCGGAAAGCGCGGATTGTCGCTCAATATCCGCACCCCGAAAGGGTTGCAAATAGCCAAAGACCTGATCCGCATGTCCGATATTGTGGCGGAGGGATTTTCTCCGGGCGTGCTGGAGCGTCTGGGTTTGGGCTATGACGTGCTTAAATCCATTCGGCCCGACATCATCTATATCCAGCAATCGGGGATGGGGGCGCAAGGCGTTTATGGCCGGTTCAGAACTGTCGGACCCGTTGCGGCATCCTTTGCGGGTACAACGGATATGTCGGGCTTGCCTGAGCCCGCCATGCCGGCGGGTTGGGGCTATTCCTATCTCGATTGGATCGGCGCTTATGGATTTGCCCTGGCCACATTGGGCGCGCTTTATTACCGCAACGAGACGGGCAAAGGGCAGTGGATCGATTCCTCCCAATGCGAATCGGGTATTTTTCAAACCGCTGTTCCGGTGTTGGATTGGTCCGCCCATGGGCGCAGCTGGCAACGGATCGGCAACCGATCCCCCTATAAGCCCGCCGCCCCGCATGGGGCCTATCGCTGCCGGGGCGAGGATCGGTGGTTGGCCATTGCCTGCTTTACCGAGCAGGATTGGCAGGCACTGACCCAGTTTCCTGCTTTAACCCCGTTGCGGGCTGATCCGCGATTTGCCACTTTATCGCAGCGTTTGCTCCATCAAGACGCGTTGGATGAGGCCGTGACGGCCTGGACTCTGAGCATGGATGCGTTTGAAGCGATGCATCTTTTGCAAAAGGCTGGTGTGGCCGCCGGCGTGTGCCAGACCGCAGCAGACCGTGCCGATCACGATCCGCAATTAGCCGCCCTTGACTGGCTGACAGAGGTCAAAGGTACCAAAATTGGCCAATGGCCGGTGGTTGAGTTCCCGATCCACCTCTCGAAAACCCCCGCTTATGCTGGCGGGCCGATTGACCGCGGGGCGCCTTGTTATGGCGAGGACAATCATTTTATTTTGCAAACCCTGCTTGGTTACAGCGAAAGTGAAATTTCCGATTTGGTTGAACAGGGGATTGTGTAGTAGGAAGCCAGGCAGAGTGATATCTGATAAAGGCTGAGCGGAATGGGTTTTGAACCGATCCGGTCATATTTATCGGCGATGGACACAGGTGCAGGATGGCTTTTCAGACCAAGCAGGATCATGTTGCGGAGATTTTGCGCGAACGGATTATCGCCGGAATTTATGCGCGCGGGGATAAGCTGAAACAGGCGGATATTGCGGCGGAGCTTGGCGTGTCAATCACCCCGGTGCGCGAAGCCCTGCAAATGCTGGATGCCGAAGGCTATGTGCAGGGCCTTGCGCATAAAGGGGCATTGGTGCCCGAGCTTGTGCCTGAGCGCGAAGAAGAAATTTTTGAGTTGCGGCTTAAGCTTGAAAAAGACCTGACCCTTTATGCCATTCGCCATATGTCGATGGCGGATATCAAACAGATTCAATCCATTCAAAAACAGATTAACGAAGCCATTCGGCGCAAAGATTTGCAAGCGATCCGTACCGAGAATTATCGGTTTCACTTTAAACTCTATGAATATGCACAGCGGCCCCAAACTTTGAAATTCGTGCGGGTGTTATGGGCGCAATATCCATTTACTGCGCAAGACAAAAAAGCCTCCCGCCCTGATCGGATGCGGATTGAGCATGAACAGTTTTTGGATGAATTGGCGGCAGGCAATGAGAGCGCGGCTGTCAATGCCATGCTCGATCATATCAAAGGCGGCTGGAAACAGCTGCATGCCAAAACAAGCTAAGTATCCAAAACAAGCGAAGCAATTAAACGCTGTTTTTTTGCGAAGCATCGCGCAGAGGCGAAGGCCGCACGCGATGAGGGCCATCACAGGGCTGTGATCAGCATTTTCAAAGCCAGACACACCAATAAAATATGGCAAATGGTCATTAGTTTTTTTTGGTCGAGCTTTTGATTGAGTTGGAACCCTAAAAAGACACCCAGAAAAATAAACGGGATCGCCAACAGCAATTTGATTGCAAAGGCGGCATCAAGCTGAGCCAGCATCAACCAAGGAAACAGTTTCATCAGATTGCCACTGGCTGCCACGATGCTGACTGTGCCGGTATAATGGGTTTTGGACAGATTGCGACTGAGCAGATACATCGCCAAAGGAGGGCCGCCTGAATTGGCAATCATGGTCGCGCATCCTGAGGCGCAGCCGGCAGCAAAGCCCATGCTTTTGGACGGCGCTGCAATGCCTTTGCGGACAAATCCGGTGAAGTAAAAAAAACTAAACAGCAGGCTGGTGATGGCAATGATCATGCTGACCGTATTGGCTGTGAGAAGACTCACCAATAAAGCACCAATGCTGACGCCAACCAACATCGCAGGGATCAAGATCAGCAAATCCGGTTTTGACCATGTTTTGGGTGACCAATAGCGCAAGGAAAACCCATCCATAATGACCAGCAAGGGGGCCAGCAGGGCGCCTGCTTCCAACGGCGGCATCACAAGGGACAGGAGCGGAATCCCGATGGTGGCCAATCCGCCGCCAAAGGCCCCCTTCATAAACGCAATGCTGAAGGAGACGAAACAAATCATAACAAAGACATCAATGGTTTCAGTCATGCGATGCGATCTAGCGTGAACCACCAAGAGAAGAGGAAAGAAAAAGCCGCCTCGGATAAAGAAAACCGCACAAGCTTCGGTCGCCCATGCTAGCCGCAAGCGGGCTTTCAAGTCCAGAGGGGGGAGTGTATACGATCGGGCTTAGCGCTCCCGGAAGATTTCTTGATCATATTGTTTGAGCGGGGCGAGGAAGAAGTCGGCGAGGCGGCGTTTGCCTGTTTTGATTTCGGCTTTCACCGACATGCCGGGGAGGAGGTCGACCTCTTCGCCATTGACATTGAGCGTATGCTTTTTCAACACGATGCGGGCAGTAAAGACCAGCCGTTCGCCGCGTTCAATATTTTCTGTTTCGTCGGATTTGTTTTTGGGGCCAAATTCTGGATTGTTGGCCACTTGCAAGGAGCGGGCATCGCGTGCGACTTCCGCAACAGTTCCCGATAAAAGCCCATAGCGGGTAAAGGGAAAAGCATCGATTTTAATTTCGGCCATTTGTCCGGCTGTTACAAAGCCCACATCTTGATTGTTAATGACAACGAGGGCTTCCAGCACATCCCCTTCTGGGACGATCCGCAGTAATTGCTGGGCCGGTGAAACAACCCCGCCAATCGTATTGAGAGAAAGATCTTGCACCGTGCCACTAATCGGGGCGGTGATCCGGGTCAGTTCCAATCGGCGGATGGTTTTTTGTTCGCTTTCTTGCGCCTGCCCAAATTGAATGCGCGACTTATTCAGCTCATTGAGAATATTGGTGATGAACTCAGCATTGGTTTGCTCTTTTTGGCTGATCAGTGCTTGCCGTGCCGCCTCCGATGCTTTCAGGCGTTGCTGTTGGACAATTTGTTCGGATTTTAGCTCAAGCAATTGTTGAGCAATTTCTAGATAGAGCAGGCGTGATCCATATTGCGTTTCAGCACCTTTCTGGCGGATGCTGGCGCGCTCTTCTAGCAGAGGCAAAACAGATTGGATTTTTTCAAGACTCAGGACGGCTTGTTCGCGCTCTGCCTCGCGTTGATTTAAATTGTCATCAATGACGGCCAATTTTCGCACATGTTCCAGGCGCTGGCTTTTCATGTGGAATTGCACGCGTTTGACATCCTCCTCCGGGGCAGGGGTGGCGGCAAACAGCATATCCTCTTGATCAGGTTCAAGGATGGATTGTAAGCGGGCAATATCAAGGCTGCTTTGAATGCGCTCTTGTCGGCTGCGCGACAATTCAGCCAGCAGCGTCGTGTCATCAAGTTCGATCAATAATTGCCCGGCCTTGACCGATTGCCCATCGCGCACAGCAATTGAACGGACAATGCCAGACTCAAGGGATTGGATGACTTGCGTGCGGCTTTGCGGAATGATTTTGCCCGGTGCAACCGCCACAATATCCACCTCACCAAACCACGACCATAATCCGAAGGTGGTGACAATCAGCATAATGAAATGCATCATCTTGCGGCCAGTGGGTGAGGCCGCCGTGTCAATAATTTCAAGCGCAGCCGGCATGAAAGCGCGCTCATCTTGCTTTTCAAGCGATTGCCGCCACTCGCTATAAAATTGACCAAGCGTGCTCAGAAGTGCCGACGCAATTTCCATCACCTTGGCAGGGTTATAAAGCGCGCCTAACCGTTTGCGATAATAGCGGTAATGTTTTTTGGCAAAAGACCGGCGCGGCGCAGCAGGCTTTGGCTGGGTCCATTCGATGTCCTGCGCGGCGTTTTTGTCAGGATCGGGGATCACAGGCAGGGTGCTCATGCGTCCACCTGTCCGTGACTTTGAAGATGAAAGAGCTGTGCGTAACGGCCATTGGCTTTGATCAGCTCATCATGGGTGCCATCTTCAACAATGATCCCTTTTTCAACTGTGATGATCCGATCCACCGACCGAATGGTGGAGAGCCGATGTGCAATAATCAAAACGGTTCTGCCGGCAATAATTTCGCGCATATTAGCTTGGATAATGCTTTCACTCTCATAATCTAAGGCGGAGGTTGCTTCATCAAAAATCAAGATTTTTGGATTGCCAGACAAAGCGCGCGCAATCGCAATACGTTGCCGTTGCCCACCCGACAGCGAGGCGCCCCGCTCGCCGATGATCGTGTCATACCCATTCGGCATCGCGGTAATAAAATCATGAGCCCCTGCTAATTTAGCAGCTTTGACAACTGTCTCAAACGGCATCGTCGCATTGGCGAGCGCAATATTGTCGCGCACAGAGCAATTGAATAAAACATTTTCTTGTAGCACAACGCCGACTTGCCGCCGTAACCATGAAGGATCAATAAGAGCCAAATCGACTCCATCCACCAAGACCCGGCCCGATTCAGGGACATAAAGACGTTGCACCAGCTTGGCGATGGTGCTTTTGCCGGAGCCCGATTGTCCAACAATGCCCACGACTTGTCCTGCTTTGATCGACAAGGTCAGATCATGCAAAACAAGTGGCAAATTGGGGCGATAGCGAAACTGCACATTTTGGATTTCGATGTGTCCTTGCAGGGCAGGCAAATTCGCTTCTGCTGATGTGCGGTCCTGCTCGGCAGGCGTATTGAGAATGTCGCCAAGTCGCGCGATCGAAATGCGCACTTGATGAAAATCTTGATAGATTTGCGCAATGCGCATAATGGGCCCGCTGACATAGCCAGCCAACATATTAAAAGCCACAAGCTGGCCGACACTTAATTCATTGCCGATCACCAAACGGGCACCAAAAAACAAAATTGCCACGGTTGTGAGCCGCGATACCAGATTGGTACATTGTGTAATGATGTTTCCAAAGGTCGCGACATTAAAGGAGGCGGCAATATAGGATGCAAATTGATCATCCCAGCGGCGTTGCATTTGTGGCTCAACGGCCATGGCTTTGATGGTTTCTATGCCAGAGACACTCTCAACCAAAAAGGATTGTGTTTCAGAATATTTTTTAAATTTTTCTTCAAGCTTTGTATAAAAAACCGGCGTTGCTAAAATCGACAACACGGCATAGATCGGCAGAGTCAGAACCACGATCAGCGCGAGTTGCGGACTATAGGTGAACATGATCGAAATAAATAAAATAGAAAAGACCAGATCAATCACCAAAGACAGAGCAGAACTGGTTAAAAATTGTCGGATTGTTTCTAATTCTCTGACACGGGCGACTGTATCACCCACGCGCGTGGCATTAAAATAGGCCAAAGGAATTTTAGTCAGATGTTTAAACAGGGCTGAGCCGAGTTCTGCATCAACGCGGTTGGTGGTGTGGGAAAAGATATAGGTGCGGAGTCCGTTCAAGATTGTATCAAACAATGCAATAAAGACGAGACCAATGGCGAGCACTTCAAGCGTTGAGAGGCCGCGATGGACTAAAACCTTGTCAATGATCACTTGGAAAAACAAAGGGGTTGTTAGTGCAAACAGCTGAATGAAGGCTGATGCGAGCAACACTTCCGCAAAAATAGCCCGATATTTTTTTAAGGCGGTTAAAAACCAGCTGACATCAAATTTTAGAAAGCGGCCAATCAGGCCTTCTCGTCTTGTCACCAAAATGACTTGGCCGGACCACAGATGATCCAATTGTTCGGGCGTGATTAGGCTCGGCGCTTTGTCTTGCTGGCGCTGCATGAGATATTGGGACCCATTGCCGCCGCCCACAATGGTAAATTCACCATCCTTCATGATAAAAATTGCCGGAAGATGCAGTTTTTCGAGCCGACTTCTGTCGATAGTACGGTGATCTGATTTGACGCTGAAATGTTTGGTGGCGCGCACCACATCGGTGGCATCCATTTTGACTTTTACGCCAGAGCGATGCCGAATAATGTCCGGATTGGCTGGGATTCCTAACACTTCCAGTAAAAATGCAAGGGCCCAAGCGCCGTTATCAGTCGTATCGCTCATTATTCTTTCAACCTAAAGCCGTATTGTCAGAGAGGTGATGTATCAGAGAGAAGATACACGATCCTCCATTTTAGTACCGTTACTGGGACCATATCAGATTTTCAACGTGTTAAAAGAGGGATTCCTTGAATTCATGTCTCTCTATAGTCGAGCCTAACGCAACCAACGAGTGGAGGATGCAGAAGGATCAATGCTTATAACACGGCTCACGCGTGACGCCACTTGGCCTTAAAGGGCCCAAGCTTTGATGAGGCCAAGCTTTGAAGGGCCCAAGCGTCGAAAGACTGTCTCCTGATCCACGTCGCACCGTTTAGAGTTCAGCCCATAGGCCCAACCTCACTCGCCAGCGCAGTTCGTGCCGAACCACAGATCAAGACAGGGAGACATAAGACCATGTCTTGATGCATTTGGCAAGTTTCATTCCACAAATGGTCTTGTGCGACACGCAACCTGGAATGCGATTAACCACTCACATCAGGAGACTTGCAGGCTGCGTGTTGCACGATGGGGTGACAACCCCTTCTTTTTAATACATCAGAAAAGGATACCCTGTCTCTTATACACATCTCCGAGCCCACGAGACC
>CAWUMW010000116.1:0-7366 GCA_963923415.1 uncultured Hyphomicrobiales bacterium
TATATGCGGTCCCACAGCATTGATCCGCTGAAGAAAACCTTGCAGTCAATCTATGGCGATCATGGTGAAATCAAAGCCATGAATGATCATGAATTGGTTGGCCTGGGTCAAACCTTGCGCAAAGGCGTGCCGATGGCGACACCGGTCTTTGATGGCGCCAAGGAAGCCGATATCGAAACCATGCTGGAAAAAGCTGGTCTGGCGAAATCGGGGCAAGTGACCTTGTATGATGGCCGCTCTGGTGAAGCCTTCGATCGGAAAGTGACCGTTGGATATATTTATATCCTGAAACTGCACCATCTGGTTGATGATAAGATCCATGCGCGTTCGATTGGGCCTTACAGCCTTGTCACGCAGCAGCCCTTGGGTGGTAAGGCTCAGTTTGGTGGTCAACGCTTCGGTGAAATGGAAGTGTGGGCACTTGAGGCCTATGGTGCAGCTTATACGCTTCAAGAAATGCTCACCGTCAAATCCGACGACGTGGCGGGCCGGACCAAAGTGTATGAGTCCATCGTGCGTGGCGATGACACATTCGAGAGCGGTATTCCAGAAAGCTTCAATGTGCTTGTGAAGGAAATCCGTTCGCTCGGTTTGAATGTGGAATTAACCAGCATCAAGAAGCCCGATGCCTCTCTGCCGCCTTCTGAGGCAGCTGAATAAATACGCCAAGGGGCGCGGTGGTTTCCATCGCGCTCATGTGCATCTTTTCCTCCCTGTCAGTGATGACAGGCCCTTTTTTCAAAATGCGGAATGTCTTTCCGCGAGCGCTAGGAGACGGACATGAACCAAGAGGTCATGAATCTCTTCAATCCGGTTGTTCAGCCCCAAAGCTTCGATCATATCAAGATTTCAATCTCAAGCCCCGAGAAAATTCTCTCGTGGTCTTATGGTGAAATCAAAAAGCCGGAAACCATCAATTATCGGACCTTTAAGCCCGAACGTGATGGCTTGTTCTGTGCCCGTATCTTTGGTCCCATCAAAGATTACGAATGCTTGTGCGGTAAGTACAAGCGGATGAAATATAAAGGCGTGATCTGCGAAAAATGCGGTGTGGAAGTCACGCTCTCACGCGTTCGGCGCGACCGCATGGGCCATATCGAGCTCGCGGCGCCTGTTGCCCATATTTGGTTCTTGAAGTCCTTGCCATCACGCATTGGCTTGTTGCTCGACATGCCCTTGAAGGATCTTGAGCGCATTCTCTATTTCGAAAATTATTGCGTGATTGAGCCGGGCCTGACACCGCTCAAAGAATTCCAATTGTTGTCAGAAGATGATTATCTGACCGCGCAAGATGAATATGGCGAAGACAGCTTCACGGCGATGATCGGCGCTGAGGCTATTCGTGAAATTTTGATCAAGCTGGATCTAGAAAAAACAGCGGCTGATCTGCGTCACGAGATCGCTGTTTCAACATCTGAGTTGAAGCCGAAGAAGCTTGCCAAGCGCCTGAAGATCATCGAAGCCTTTATGCAATCTGGCAACAAGCCGGAATGGATGATCCTGACTGTGATCCCAGTGATCCCACCGGATCTACGTCCGCTTGTTCCGCTTGATGGCGGTCGTTTTGCAACTTCTGATCTGAATGATCTTTATCGTCGCGTGATCAACCGCAACAATCGTTTGAAGCGGTTGATTGAGCTGCGTGCGCCGGACATCATTATTCGTAACGAAAAGCGGATGTTGCAAGAATCCGTTGACGCATTGTTCGATAATGGTCGTCGTGGTCGTGTCATTACCGGTGCGAATAAGCGTCCGTTGAAGTCGCTCGCTGATATGCTGAAAGGCAAGCAGGGCCGCTTCCGTCAAAATCTGCTCGGTAAGCGCGTTGATTATTCCGGCCGCTCGGTGATTGTGGTGGGTCCAGAACTCAAACTGCATCAATGCGGGTTGCCTAAAAAGATGGCGCTCGAATTGTTCAAGCCATTTATCTATTCGCGGCTTGATGCAAAGGGCCTGTCGGCCACAGTCAAGCAAGCCAAGAAGCTGGTTGAAAAAGAAAAGCCGGAAGTTTGGGATATTCTCGATGAGGTGATCCGCGAACATCCTGTGATGTTAAACCGCGCGCCAACCTTGCATCGTCTCGGCATTCAAGCTTTTGAACCGGTTTTGATTGAAGGCAAGGCTATTCAATTGCACCCGCTTGTCTGCGCAGCTTTTAATGCTGACTTCGACGGTGACCAAATGGCTGTACATGTGCCGCTGTCGCTTGAAGCGCAGCTTGAGGCGCGTGTGCTGATGATGTCCACCAATAATATTTTGCATCCGGCCAATGGTCAGCCGATCATCGTGCCTTCGCAAGATATCGTGTTGGGTCTCTATTATCTCTCCATCATGTCTGATAACGAGCCGGGTCAAGGAATGGCCTTTGCTGATATCGGCGAGTTGGAACATGCGCTTGCATCCAAGGTCATCACGCTGCACACCAAAATCCGTTATCGGTATCATGGTGTTGATGAGCACGGCACGCCGATGACCAAGATTTACGACACAACACCGGGTCGTGCTTTGTTGTCGCAATTGCTGCCGAAGCATCCGAAAGTTCCTTTTGATGTCATCAATCGGTTGATGACCAAGAAGGAAATTTCCAACACCATCGATACTGTTTATCGGAATTGCGGACAGAAAGAGACGGTCATTTTCTGCGACCGGATCATGTCGCTTGGCTTTGGTCATGCGTTCCGCGCGGGTATCTCGTTCGGTAAAGACGACATGGTGGTGCCGGAAAACAAGCCCGCCATTGTTGCTGAAACCATGGCACTGTCGAAAGAATATGAACAGCAATTCAATGATGGTTTGATTACGCAAGGCGAAAAATACAACAAGGTTGTTGACGCTTGGGCGAAGTGTACAGATCGTCTGGCTGATGAAATGATGAAACGCATTTCTTCAGTGCAGAAAGAAGAAAGTGGCCGCGATAAAGCGATCAATTCGATTTATATGATGAGCCATTCTGGTGCGCGTGGGTCGCCCGCGCAGATGAAGCAGCTTGCGGCTATGCGTGGTCTGATGGCAAAGCCTTCAGGTGAAATTATTGAAAGCCCGATCATTTCAAACTTTAAAGAAGGTTTGAACGTGCTTGAATATTTCAACTCGACCCACGGTGCTCGTAAGGGGCTGGCCGATACGGCGTTGAAAACCGCCAACTCCGGTTATCTGACACGTCGTCTTGTTGACGTGGCGCAGGATTCGATCATTACCATTCGTGATTGCGGCTCTACCAATGGCATTGTGATGCGGGCCATCATCGATGCGGGTCAGGTTGTTGCTAATCTGGCATCGCGTATTCTTGGCCGTTTCCCGGCTGAAGATCTCACAGATGCTGCGGGCAATGTCATCGTGCCCGCGGGCACTATGATTGAAGAATGGCATATCGAGCCTTTAACCGCTGCGGGCATTCAGGAAGTGAAGATCCGTTCGGTGCTCACCTGCGAAGCTAAAAATGGCGTGTGCGGTTGCTGCTATGGCCGCGATCTCGCACGCGGAACGCCTGTGAATATGGGCGAGGCTGTTGGTGTGATTGCCGCGCAATCGATCGGAGAACCGGGTACCCAGTTGACCATGCGCACGTTCCATATCGGTGGGGCTGCGCAGATTGCTGATAACTCCTTCATTGAATCGAGTTTTGAAGGCAAGATCGTGTTGCGCAACCGGGCTGTCGCGCGCAATACGGATGGTGATCTGATTTGTATCACGCGTAATATGCAAGCCGTTGTGGTGGGTGCGGATGGCGTTGAGCGCGCATCGCATCGCATTCAATATGGCGCGCGGATGAAAGTGGATGAAGGGGATAGCATCAAGCGCGGTCAACGGATTGCGGAATGGGATCCTTACACCCGTCCTATCGTCAGTGAAGTTGACGGAAAAGCAGCTTATGAAGATCTGATTGAAGGATCGACTGTTGTTGAAACAGCCGATGAATCAACCGGTATTACAAAACGCGTTGTGACCGATTGGCGTGCCAATACCCGGTCTGCGGATTTGAAGCCGGCGATTGTCATTCAGGATGCCAAAGGCAAGATCGCCAAATTGGCACGGGGTGGGGACGCGCGTTATCTTCTGGCGGCCGAAGCGATTATCGCTGTTGAGCCTGGCGGTAAAGTAAAAGCGGGGGATGTGATTGCACGTATCCCGATTGAAAGCGCAAAGACCCGCGATATTACCGGCGGTCTGCCACGCGTGGCGGAATTGTTTGAAGCGCGTCGTCCGAAAGAAGCTGCGGTGATTGCAGAAAAATCCGGCACGATTTCTTTCGGTCGCGATTACAAAAACAAGCGCCGTATTACCTTAACACCGAATGACGGAACCGATGCGGTTGAATATCTTGTTCCTAAGGGCAAGCATGTTTATCTGCAGTCCGGCGATGTGGTGGAAAAAGGCGATTACATCGTTGATGGTAATCCGGCTCCTCATGACATCTTGGCGATCAAAGGCGTGGAAGAGCTTGCAGCTTACCTCGTCAATGAAATTCAAGAAGTCTATCGGTTGCAGGGCGTGAACATCAATGACAAGCACATTGAAGTCATCGTGCGTCAAATGTTGCAGAAAGTTGAAATCACTGATGTCGGTGAGAGCGACTTCCTGTCAGGCGAGCAGGTTGACCGCGTAGAAATGGACGAGGTGAATGATCGTCTGCTTGCAGAGGGCAAGAAGCCAGCCGCGGGTGAACCCGTGCTGTTGGGGATTACCAAAGCCAGCTTGCAGACACGCTCCTTTATCTCTGCGGCGTCCTTCCAAGAAACCACCCGCGTTCTGACCGAAGCCGCAGTCAACGGTAAGTCCGATGATTTGGCAGGTCTCAAAGAAAACGTGATTGTGGGCCGTTTGATCCCGGCAGGGACAGGGGCGATGATGGATCGGATCCGTGAAATCGCAACCCGTCGCGATGATCTGATCATTGAGCGTCAAACAGCTGAAACACAAGCCACATCGGATGTGGCGGCTTTGACTGCGCCCTCAGCCTGAGTGACTTTGATCAGCACTAGACGGTCAAGGGGCGGTCTGCGGATCGCCCCTTCTTCATTTTTGATTGACTCTTTTTTGGGGTTCTTTGCCACTGTCAGCGCGTTTGTGTTGCTCGCGTGGTAAGATCTTGCTTAACGTGTCACAGATTGGCCATGAAGCCTGCTTTATGATCATGGTGGTGTTGTGCAGGGCGTTTAAAAGGTGAGGGGCGTAGACAAATTTTTCCCTCGGCATGAGATGATTTGGGATCGCAGACGTGTTGGTTTTATTACGCAAGTTACAGCGCAGATTGAGCGGTTCAGATTGGACCGGCTCTTCGTTGCTGGCTGCTTTTTTCTTTCTTTATGTGGGCGCGGTTTTGCCGATTCTGTCGGTCAAAGTTCCGCCACTGGGTGATTATGCCAATCATTTGTCACGGATGTTTATTTTAGCAAATGGCGCGTCCGATCCTTTTTTGCAAACCTATTACAAAGTGAAATGGGCGATCATACCCAATCTGGCGATGGATGCGCTGGTGCCGCCTTTGTTAAATCTGGTTGATGTCTATGTGGCAGGTAAAATCTTTGCGATGCTGGTCATTCTTGTTTTGGTTTCGGGACCTCTGGCTCTCAACAAAGTTATGACAGGGCGCTTTTCTCCCGTGCCGTTATTGGCTTTTGGCTTTATCTATAACGGATTTTTTATGATTGGGTTGATGAACTATCTGTTCGGTGTCGGTTTGGCGATTTGGGCCACGGCCTTATGGATTGCCGGACGCGCGCACGGCGCTGTGGTCATGACCCTGCAAGCGTTGTTTTTTACGCTGGTGCTATTCTTCTGCCATCTCTATGCCGTGGGTCTTTATGTTCTGGCTGTTGGCTCATACGAATTATGGGCTTGGTCCAAACGGTCGTTCCGATGGGATCGGCATTTGCTTGGTTTGTTTTTATTGTTGAGTGCAGTTCTGACTCTGGTGCTGATCTTGTTGCTCAATGGTCCCACATGGAGCCTCTCAGGCGTTTATGACTGGGATGATCAGGGCAAGATCGAGGGGCTGGCCGCTATCTTCCGCCTCTATGATGATAAGTTCGATCTGGTGGCATTGCTGGCCTTTTTGGCGGCCTTGGGCTTTGGCTTGTCGCGGCGGCTCTTGCACGTCCATCCCGCGGGCATTGCATGCCTCGTCTTATCCTTCTTGGCCTATCTGGTGATGCCGGCAACCTTGTTCGGCTCGATGTTGGCTGACCAACGGATGCCGATTGCAATTTTAATGTTTGCGATTGGCTTTGTGCGCGTTGATTTTCCTTCCGGGTCGGCACGATTGAGTTTTGTTGCGATTTTGATTGCGATTTGCTGCGTGCGTTATGCCGAGGTTGGCCATCATTGGCAGCAGATTGAACGCTATGTCCAAGAATTCAATGAGGGCATGTCTAAAATGGAGCGGGGGGCCCGGGTCATGGTGGCGCAGGCCGATGAGCCGGATGGGGTGGTCTCAATCAATGATGGCCTGTCCCATGTGCCCTGTTTGGCAATTATCGAGCGGTCGGCGCTGGTTTCGACGGCTTTCACGGTCAAAGGTAAGCAGATTCTTGGTGTAAAGGCCCCATTTAGCGAGATTGTGGATCGGGATGATGGGTTTTTGCCTAATATGAGTCAATTGGTGGCCGCCGAATCTCAGACGCCAGCCAATGATCCGTTTTGGGCGACCTGGTTCAAAGATCATGACTATGTGGTGGAGATGTTTGGTGGGATAGAGGCCGTCAACCCTGATCCGGACCATCTGGAATTGGTCTATAAAAGTGAAAAATTTCAGATTTTTCGTATTTTGAAGGATGTCGATGACGAAGAAACAGGCAAATAAGGGCATTTTTCGAGAAAAATTACGAAAAACGCCGGAACCGGCTTGACGAGACGGCCTGAAGACGGTAGAACCCGCCCACTTTTCGACAGACCGTCGGTCCGTTTGTTTCCGAAGCGACTCGCTTTGGAGTGGAGACCGAGACGCTGTCGCTTAATCACCGGCTGAAGAGTCGTCAGATTGAGTTCATGATCGCGAATCCTCGTGATCCTCTGAGAAGGGAGCGCCAAGGGCCGCAAGCCTTGGGCGCTAATTCGTTTTGTGCATGTGGTACAAAACGGTGATGTCAACGAGCGATTGTCGCGCAAGCGACTGTGCTTAACTGGAATGGAACGAGCAACGATGCCGACCATCAGTCAGTTGATCCGCAAGCCGCGGAATCCTGTGAAGGTCCGGAACACGGTTCCGGCTCTTGAGGCATGCCCGCAAAAACGCGGTGTCTGCACACGTGTTTACACAACCACCCCGAAAAAACCCAACTCAGCGCTTCGTAAAGTTGCGAAAGTGCGTTTGACCAACGGGTTTGAGGTGATTGGTTATATCCCGGGTGAGGGGCATAACTTGCAA
>CAWUMW010000117.1:0-7364 GCA_963923415.1 uncultured Hyphomicrobiales bacterium
AGAAAGGCCAAGACCCATGTCTCTTTATGAGCATATTTATCTTGCGCGTCAGGATGTGACGTCGCAACAGGTGGAAGCCCTGACCGACACCCTGAAAGGGATCATCGAGTCGCATGGCGGCAAGGTGAGCAAAGTCGAATATTGGGGTGTAAAATCTCTCGCTTACCGGATCCGCAAAAACCGTAAAGCCCATTTCACGCTCATGAATATTGACGCAGCTCCGGCTGCTGTTGCTGAAATGGAACGGCAAATGCGCATCAATGAAGACGTGTTGCGCTTCATGACCATTCGTGTCGAAGAACTCGAAGAAGGCCAGTCCGTCATGCTGCAAAAGCGTGATCGGGATGATCGCGACGACCGTGGCCCCGGCGGCGATCGTAGCTTCGGTGGCCGCGGTGGAGATCGTGAGCGGGGCGGACGCGGTCCGTCAGGTCGCGCTCTGCGCTCCCGTTCTGATGACTCTTATGAAGATGAGGCCCACGCATGAGCACTGCAGCCCCCCGTCGTCCATTTTTCCGTCGCCGCAAATCTTGCCCCTTTACTGGCGAGAACGCACCGAAAATCGATTACAAGGACACACGCTTGTTATCCCGCTACATTTCTGAGCGTGGCAAGATCGTTCCGTCCCGGATTACGGCCGTATCGGCCAAGAAGCAGCGTGAATTGGCCCAGGCCATCAAACGCGCCCGCTTTTTGGGCCTGCTGCCTTATGTGATTGCATAAGAAAAACTCGATCACGTGATCAACACGTTGGCCAAGCCGGCTTTTAAGGTCGGCTTGCCTGGCTAAAATCAAATCAACAACCCGGATCGGTACAGCCGATGCGGGCAGGGTTGGGGACCTCCTCCCCTAACCGCCGACTTGCGGGACAGCTGGTTCAACATGAATTCACCACTTTCCATCGGTGTGGCTTCGGGCCTTGCAGCAGCGCTGCTCTTTCTGGTTGTTCGGACTGGAAGTGTGTTTGCTTTGCTGCTCGATATGTTTGCCCCGCTGCCTTTGCTAATTGCTGCTCTTGGTTGGGGCCCGCGATCCGCCTTGGTCGGTATGACGAGTGGCACCTTGGTCGTCACCGCACTCATTCCTGGTGCCGCCGGACTGATTTTCGGATTGGGCATTGCCCTCCCCAGCTGGATCATGGGCGTGTTGCTGTTGATGCATCGTCAAGAGGGAGAGCATATTCTCTTCATGCCCGTTGGCATTTGCCTGCTCGCTACCGCTTTGATCAATGCCTTGATGGCTTTGTGCATGGCCATGATGATCGGCGGTGATATCGACGGCTTAACAAAAGCCTTTGCCCAAATCATTGAAGCAATCAGCACCGCGCATCCCGGCGCTCTCGCACCGCTTGGCCTGTCTAAAGACGATCTGGCCAAAGTCATGACCCAAACAGCCCCGCCGATCTTTGCCGCTTTGGGTGTTTTTTCTTCTGTAGCACTGCTTTGGGTGGCCGCCTCTCTCGTGAATCTGTCGGGACGACTGATGCGCCCTTGGCCCGATTTGGCCCAAACGACAATGCCCGCATCAATCTTGGCGCTAACGGGGTTGTCGGCGGTTTTGTCTGTGTTGTTTGACGGCTTTGGCGGACTTTATGCCCGCTGCGTCCTGTTAGCTTTGCTTTCGGCCTATGTTCTGGAAGGAACGGGCGTGGTGTTGATTATCACCCGTGGCATGCGCAGCCGCAGTTTTATTTTAGGGGTCTTTGCCACACTGACTTTGATCCTGCCGCCGCTTGCCGGTCCTGTCCTGTTGGGCTTGGCCTTGCTCGGTATTGTTGACCGCATGACGGGGATCCGTCGGCGTGTCATCGCCCGTTCAGCACAAGCTCCCCTCCCAACGCCTCCAGAAGAGGCCTAAGGTTTACTCTTTCACACTTCATTATCACATCGACATCCTAAGGAGACTCTCATGGAAGTGATCTTACTCGAACGTATCGCAAAGCTTGGCCAGTTAGGCGAAGTCGTAAATGTGAAGCCCGGCTATGCCCGCAATTTCTTGCTGCCCCGCGGCAAGGCCCTGCGCGCAACCGAAGCCAATCGCAAGCATTTTGAATCCCAACGCCACCAACTCGAAGCGCATAATCTGGAGCTTCGCAAAGATGCGGATGCCGTTGGCAGCAAGCTGAATGGCCAAAGCTTCACCATCATTCGCCAAGCCGGAGAAACGGGTCAGCTTTACGGCTCAGTCTCAGGACGCGATCTGGCCGAAACTTTGACCGCGGGTGGGTTCACCATCAGCCGTCAACAGGTGCATCTGAACACCCCGATCAAGACATTGGGTCTGCACGAAGTGCCGATCCACTTGCATCCTGAAGTAGAAGTTCATGTCACGATCAATGTCGCCCGCTCGAAAGAAGAGGCAGAACGCCAGGCCCGCGGGGAAAGCCTCACCGTGCGTGAAGAAACCAATTTGGCCGATTTGGGGCTCGAAATTGGTGCTGCATTGGCCGAAAATGACGGCGAATTCTAATCGGACTTGAAACCGCGGCACCCGCACGGACGCCGTGGCAGAAGCCCCCCTCAATGAAAAGTCCGGCATAAGTCTATGCCGGACAGTTTTCCCCAATAAACACATCCGTCCAAAGCGATTTATTTTAAGCGCGGCTCTGCCATTTCTTTTATCCAGCCCACGGCGTAGACACTCTGTGAGAGATGAATGAGAGGACCAATGGCCCAGACTTTGATGCGCCTACCCGTGCCTGAAGCAACGATCCGCACGGCACCCCATAATATTGAAGCCGAACAGGCTCTCTTGGGCGCATTGCTCGTCAATAACGACGCTTATTATCGCGTCTCTGATTTTCTTGAAGCCGAACATTTTTGCGAAGACATCCACCGCAAAATCTATGAAATCAGCCAACAGCTGATCCGGGCTGGAAAACTTGCAACGCCAATCACACTGAAAACCTTTTTAGGCGATCATGATTTAGGCGGCATGACCGTCTCTCAATATATTGCGCGCCTTGCTGTCGAGGCGACAACGGTCATCAATGCCGAAGCCTATGGACGCACTATTTATGATTTGGCGATGCGCCGCCGACTCATCACAATCGGCGAAGACATGGTCAATGTGGCCTATGATGCGCCGGTCGAAGCCTCTCCGCGCGCCCAGATTGAAGATGCCGAACGCCGCCTTTACGAATTGGCCGAAGCGGGGCGCTATGAAGGGGGGTTCCAATCCTTTGCTGAAGCGCTGCGACAAGCCGTGGATATGGCCGCTGAAGCCTATAAGCGCGACCGTAAACTCTCAGGCATTGCCACCGGATTATCCGATCTCGACCGGATGATGGGTGGCTTGCAATCGTCCGACTTGGTGATTTTGGCCGGTCGTCCGGGAATGGGAAAAACGGCTCTTGCCACCAATATTGCTTATAATATCGCCCGCGCTTATGCGAGTGAACGCCAACAAGACGGCTCGATCAAAAGGCTTGATGGCGGAATTGTCGGTTTCTTCTCACTCGAAATGTCCTCTGAACAATTGGCAACCCGTGTGATCGCCGAACAATCCGGTGTTGCCTCCTATAAAATCCGGCGCGGTGAAATCCGCGAGGAAGAATTTGGGCGTGTGGCGGATGCCGCTCGTGAAATGGAGCGCATTCCCCTCTATATCGACCAAACAGGGGGCATTTCGATTGCCCAGCTGACCGCGCGGGCCCGCCGCCTCAAACGGCAAAAAGGACTTGATGTCTTGGTCGTCGACTATTTGCAACTTCTGTCAGGGGCCGCAAAAAAAGGTGAAAACCGCGTCCAAGAACTAACTGAGATCACCACCGGCCTAAAAGCGCTGGCCAAAGAACTCGCCGTTCCGATCATTGCCTTGTCCCAGCTCTCCCGTCAGGTTGAACAGCGCGATGACAAACGCCCGCAACTTTCTGATTTGCGTGAATCAGGCTCCATCGAGCAAGATGCCGACGTTGTGATGTTCGTTTACCGTGAAGAATATTATCTCAAGAACAAAGAACCCAAAATGGGCACCGAAGAATATTTCAAATGGCAGACGGAAATGGAACAGGTGCACGGTCGCGCGGAAGTGATTATCGGCAAGCAACGTCACGGCCCAACCGGGACAGTGGCGCTGCACTTCGAAGCCGAAATCACCCGTTTCAGCAATCTGGCCCGCGAGGACAATTTGCCGGAGCGTATGGACTGACGTGAACCCGCATGGCGCGCATCTTCACATAGATCTCAATGCGATTGCTGATAACTGGCGCCAATTGCAAGCGCTCGGTGCAGGTGCAGAATGCGGCGCTGTGGTGAAAGCCGATGCCTATGGCACAGGCCTTGAACAAACAGGCCCCGCTTTATTCCAAGCCGGCTGCCGTCAATTTTTTGTTGCGCATCTGAGTGAAGGGGAACGGCTCCGCCATGTCCTGCCCGATGCCACGATTTATGTTTTAAATGGATTGATACAAGGTTCGGCTGAGCTTTATGCGCAGCACCGCTTACGCCCTGTTTTAGGCACACAAGAAGAAATGGTTGAATGGGCAGGCTTTACCAAAAGTCAAAACCTCTCTGGTGAAGCCGCCTTGCATATTGATACAGGCCTCAATCGATTGGGATTAGAGCCGGATCTGTTTCGCGGCCGAGCGGCTGATATCGCACAGAACCAACTCGGTTTTACACCCAGTCTGATCATGACCCATCTCGCATCGTCTGAAACGCTCGATACGGATCAAAACGAGCGCCAATCTGCATTATTCGCATCCCTTTGCGCCCTAACGCCTTCCATTCCATCAAGCCTGTGTAATTCTTCTGCCATTACCCGCCCGGACTTTCCGCGCCATGCTTTGATGCGCCCGGGCTATGCGCTTTATGGCGGCAATCCAACGCCGTGGACCAGCAATCCCATGCGCCCGGTCATCACCCTAAACGCGCCAATCTTACAAGTCCGAACCATTAAAGAAGGCGAGCGTGTAGGCTATAATGCGCGATGGATGGCCAAACGCCCGACGCGATTAGCTGTTATCTCTGCCGGCTATGCGGATGGATTGATGCGCCTCCCTCCCGAACCCGACAAGCCCGTTGCCGAAGTGTTGATTGGTGATCAACTCTGCGCGGTGGCCGGTCGCCTGTCGATGGATTTGATGATTATTGATGCCACGGATGCGCCTGAGCATGCAGTCCACCGTGGCGCGCCTGTCACTTTGATTGGCGGCCCTTTAGATATCGATCGGGTCGGTAAAACCGCTGGCACGATTGGCTATTTGGTTTTGACCTCGCTCAGCCGCCGCTATCAACGCCATTACACGGGAGCCGTTGATGGCTAAACGCGGCCCCTCTTTCGCCTGTCAGGCCTGCGGCGCAGTATATGGGCGCTGGCAAGGGCGCTGTGATGCCTGCTCAGAATGGAGCACAATTGCTGAAGAAGCGGCCACCGCCCCGCTGCCCGGTGGAATTGCAGCGCCGCGCGGACAACGGGGCAAAGGCCGTGTCTTTGCGCTTGAGGGTTTGAGCGGATCAACCGAGCAAGCGCCCCGCATGATCTCTGGCATAACCGAACTTGACCGCGTCACAGGCGGGGGCTTTGTCAAAGGATCCGTGATCTTATTGGGCGGGGAACCGGGTATTGGTAAATCCACGCTATTGATGCAAGCCTGCGCCGCAGTCGCGCAAGCAGGCCATCGCGTGGTCTATATTTCTGGCGAAGAAGCCATTGGACAAGTGCGTCTGCGGGCCGAGCGATTGGGGCTCGCGCAAGCGCGTGTTGAACTGGCCTCCGAAACCAATGTCGAGGACATTGTCACAACCCTCTCTCATGGCACACCACCGCAATTGGTAATCATCGATTCCATTCAAACCATGTGGTCCGAAGGGGTCGAGTCAGCGCCCGGCACCGTGACACAAGTGCGGGGCGCGGCACAGATTCTCATCCGGCATGCCAAGACCTCGGGAGCCGCTGTGATTTTGGTCGGCCATGTGACAAAAGATGGACAGATTGCCGGCCCGCGCGTGGTTGAACATATGGTCGATGCTGTCGTCTCTTTTGAAGGGGATGGCGCCCAGCATTTTCGTATTTTGCGCGCCATCAAAAACCGGTTCGGACCAACCGATGAAATCGGTGTGTTTGAGATGACCGGGGCGGGTTTGGCGGAAGTCTCCAACCCTTCCGCGCTGTTTCTCGCTGGACGGGACAGCAATGCGCCCGGCACCTCCGTTTTTGCTGGAATGGAAGGCACCCGCCCTCTTCTGGTTGAATTTCAAGCCTTGGTTGCCCCTTCTTCACTCGGCAATCCGCGCCGCGCTGTCGTCGGATGGGATCCGAATCGTCTGTCGATGCTGATCGCGGTTCTTGAAACCCATGGGGGCTTAAGGCTCGGCCAATATGACATCTTCCTGAATGTCGCGGGGGGATTGAAAATCATTGAGCCATCCGCCGATGCCGCCGCAGCCGCAGCCCTTGTGTCCTCCTTGACGCATGCACCGCTGCCCGCCGACAAGGTCTATGTCGGCGAAGTCGCTCTCACAGGCGCCTTACGTCCAGCCCCACAAGGCGCTGCCCGCCTTAAAGAAGCCGCAAAATTGGGATTTCAATCTGCTTTCGTCCCGCGCGCTGGAGTGGAGGCGCTCGGTTCGAGTGATCTCAAGCTGGATGCTGGCGGCGATATAGCCGATCTGGTGGCCGGTATAGCGGCCCGCTCTCCACAAAAAGGCACAGAATTTGAGTCCGAATGAGGTGACGATGCAGCTTCCTCCGTCTATAAGGACGCGGACCCGACAGGATTTGCCCCCTGTCACTTCTTTGCAGGACAGGCCATGAACCAGCTTCCCGTCAATCCGATTGATCTGGCTATCGTCATTGTGATGCTGTTATCGGCCATTTTCTCTTGGGTTCGTGGATTTACAGGCGAGGTTCTGGCCGTTGCCTCATGGGTTGCCGCCGCGATTGCTGCCTATTTCCTGCACCCATGGGCGCTGACCTATATCGCGCCTTCAATTGCCAATAAGCAATTGGCTTTAGCCGCCGCCATTGCCGCCGTCTTTTTGGTGACTTTGGTCTTTGTTTCGCTCATTACCACCAAATTGTCTGAACTGATCCTCGATTCGGCCATCGGCACGCTGGATCGCACCTTGGGCCTGTTTTTTGGTGCCGCCCGTGGCCTGCTGATCGCTGTCGTCGCTTTCATGTTTTTTGATACGCTGGTTGGTGAAAAATCCCAGCCGGATCTGCTGAAAGATGCGCGCCTGCGCCCGGTCCTCAAAATGGCCAGTACGGCCCTCTTTAAAGCATTGCCCGAGGATCCTGAATTTCTGGCGCCATTTCGCAAGGTGATTGACGACAATACGATCAAAAAACCGGTCGAGACGACTCCTGCCAAACCTGCTGCGGCCCCCAACCAAGCGTCTCAGCAACCGCCTGCCTCTGCA
>CAWUMW010000118.1:0-7311 GCA_963923415.1 uncultured Hyphomicrobiales bacterium
ATCCTTCGGCTTCTAAAACTTTGTTGGGATAGAGAAATCCATCGGTCGTGATGAGATCGACTTTCGGTGTGTTAGGCCAGCGCGATAACAAAGCGCGCAAGACACGTGCGGTGGTTGATTTTCCGGCTGACACCGATCCGGCCAAGCCAATCACATAAGGCACCTTGCCATCTTCAGCCATTAAAAACCGCTGCGTGGCTTTAAACAAACCTTGGGTGGCCGCCACATAGAGCGACAGCAAGCGCGACAGAGGGAGGTAGATTGCAATAACCTCTTCAATCGAGATTGGGTCATTGACAGATTGCAGTTTGACGAGATCCTCGACCGTGAGGGTCAGAGGTGTATCGGCGCGCAAGAGCGCCCATTCATCGCGGCTAAAAACACGATAGGCGGAGAGATCATTTTCTAGAGGCGTTGGCTCTATTGTATTCATCACCGCACTCACATCCCGCTGCCCGTTGGGCCGTTTGATAAGGCAAGAACCAGAAATGATGGACGCTCTGAGCGTGGCTCATCGACCTTAAGATTTTGCACGTGCCGCTTTTTCGGCTAATCCAGATTGCGCAGTCCGTCTTTCCAGTTCTTTGAGGACATCTTGCACCGAGACGCCGCCGATGCGAAGCACGACCAAAAGATGATAGACAAGATCAGCGGCTTCGTTTTTGAGCGCGTGCGGATCGCCGTTGATCGCCGCAATAACGGTTTCAACCGCCTCTTCTCCAAGCTTTTTAGCTGCAAAAGAAGGCCCTTTATGCATCAATTGTGCCGTATAAGACTGATCCGGTGCCGTTTTGGCACGTTCAGCCAAAAAGGCATCTAACTGTTCAAGGGTAAAGGGTGTCATGTGTCCATCCTCACCGCTAGTCCAGCGGCAGCCAGTGCTTCTTTTGCTTCCCAGATTGTATAAGTCCCGAAATGGAAAATGGAGGCTGCCAAGACGGCATTGGCATGTCCATCCCGAATGCCTTCAACCATATGTTGTAAAGTGCCAACACCTCCAGAGGCAATGACAGGCACAGAGACGGCATCGGCAATGGCGCGTGTTAAGGCGACATCATATCCGATTTTGGTGCCATCACGATCCATAGAGGTTAACAGGATTTCTCCTGCCCCCAATGCCGTCACTTCACGGGCGAAGTCTATGGCATTCAAACCTGTGGGTTTGCGTCCCCCATGGGTAAAAATTTCCCAGCGGTCTTGTGCGCCGGGGGCTGAGACACGTTTGGCATCAATCGCCACGACGATACATTGACTGCCAAATTTTTCAGCCGCGCGTTGTACAAAGGGGCGATCAAACACAGCTGCCGTGTTGATGGAGACTTTATCGGCGCCCGCTAGCAGCAAGGTACGAATATCCTCTAGGGTGCGAACCCCGCCCCCCACGGTTAACGGCATGAAACAGGCTTCAGCCGTGCGGGTGACGACATCGATCAATGTGCCTCGTTTTTCATGGCTGGCTGTAATGTCCAGAAAGCATAATTCATCCGCTCCCGCGGCATCATAAGCCATGGCACTTTCGACCGGATCGCCGGCATCGCGTAATTCAAGAAATTGCACGCCTTTGACCACACGGCCATCTTTAACATCCAGACACGGAATGACCCGAACTTTAAGCACGGCCTTTCGCTCCTTGATGCGCGGCAATCATGGCCAGAGCTTGTTGTGGATCGAGACGCCCATCATATAAAGCGCGTCCGGTAATGGCCCCTTCCAACACAGCGCAATGCGGGGAGAGCAATTGTTCGATATCAGCGAGTGACGCTAGTCCGCCTGAGGCGATCACCGGTATTGTTAGGTGATGGGCGAGCTCCAATGTCATCTCGATATTCAACCCCTTCAAGATTCCATCTCGTGCGATATCGGTATAAATAATCGCGCATACACCGGCATCCTCAAATCGGCGTCCCAAATCAACCGCAGACATTTCTGAAATTTGCGCCCAACCATCAACCGCAACTCGTCCATCGCGCGCATCAATTCCAACGGCTACTTGGCCGGGAAATGCAGCTGCTGCAGCCCGCACAAAAGTCGGATCGCGCACCGCGGCAGTGCCGATAATCACGCGTTTCACGCCACGCTGGATCCAACCCTCAACCGTTTTCATGGTGCGAATACCGCCGCCCAATTGCACAGGCAATTGTGTGGAGGCAAGAATGGCTTCGACGGCATGGGCATTCATGGGTTTGCCGGCAAAGGCGCCATCCAAATCAACAAGATGCAGCCATGAAAATCCTTGCCGTTCAAAAGCCAGAGCTTGATCGGCTGGGCTATCATTAAACACGGTGGCTTGGTCCATATCGCCCTGAACCAGACGCACGCAGCGTCCTTCTTTCAAATCAATTGCTGGAAACAGGATCACGGAGCCCACCTTAAAAAATTACGGATCAAAGCCAGACCCAGCCGCTGGCTTTTTTCAGGATGAAACTGGGTGCCCACTATAGTATCATGTCCCACCATCGCTGTAATCGCGCCACCATAATCGGCTGTGGCGATGATGTGATCGGTCTGCGTGGGTTTTAAATGATAGGAGTGAACGAAATAAGCATTCCATCCTGCATCGCCAGTGGGAATATCATGCAACAACGCATGCGGCTTGTGGCCGATCAACGTATTCCACCCCATATGCGGAATTTTCAACATGGGATCGCTCGGACGGATAACATCCACATCACCCGGGATCCAGTCTAAACCCGGTGTGATATGATGCTCTAATCCACGTGTCGCCATTAATTGCATGCCGACACAGATGCCAAGAAATGGTCTGCCTTTTTGGATCACAGCGGATTTAAGCGCCTCCTCCAAACCCGGCACCGCTTGTAAACCGGCACGGCAATCAGCAAAGGCTCCGACACCCGGCAGCACAATACGATCGGCTTTGGCAATCAGATCAGGATCAGCCGTCACACGGATTGTCATAGGCAGACCCTGTTCGGTTACCGCACGTTCAAAGGCTTTCTGGGCAGAATGTAAATTGCCCGAGCCATAATCAATGATAGCAACATTCATCGGTGTGACTCTGGAAACAGGCCAAGGACTTCTGATCCATAAGCAGGGTGATGGGTGTGCGGGGTCGGCTGTGTCATCGGCTGAGTAGTGGAGGCCATCGGTGCGCGGTGTTGGTTTGTTGCGTGATAAGATTGATCAAGATAGCGCAAAAAAGCAGCTTCATCATTGGGCGCCACTGTAACATCAAGCAAAAGATAACCACGGCGTTCTAATGCGGCAGCACGAATATCAGCCGCGGCAAATCCGCAATAAAGCCCCATCAACAGCTCAAGCCCGATCAGCGTTGTTTCTGGCATAGGGAGATGGGCGATCATTGGCATCAGACTGCCCAACAGACCGATCACAATCAAAAGCGTTGAGAAGCGCCAATTGCGATGCCAGAGGCTATAGGGCAACGGAAATAAAAACGCCCAGATAGAAAATTTTTCGGGAACCAGCACGATCTGTGCTGGATCTACCGATTTGTTATGTTGAGGCCCGAAAAGCGCAAAACTCGCCATCAGTATTCTATCCTTCAGCCCAGCACAGACGGATCAACGCCTTGCTTTAAAGCGTTCCCTTTGTTGAGGGGATGCGATCTTTTTCACGCATGTCCACCATCACAGCCTGACGTAAGCAGCGCGCCAGACCCTTGAAGCAGCTTTCAGCGATATGATGCGCATTGTCACCATAAAGTGTTTCCACATGCAGGGTCAGTCCAGCATTGATGGTAAAGGCTTGGAAAAATTCCCGCACCAATTCTGTGTCAAAGGATCCAATTTTGGACGCTGGAAAGGTGCTGCGAAAAACCAGATAAGGACGTCCCGAAATATCAAGGGCAACCCGCGACAATGTTTCATCCATTGGCAGATAGAGGCTGGCGTAACGGGTAATGCCTTTTTTGTCACCCAAGGCCGCAGCCACGGCTTGCCCTAAGGCAATCCCGGTATCCTCAACACTGTGGTGATCATCGATATGGATATCGCCGTCGCAGCGGATGGTCAGATCCATCAAAGCGTGCCGACCAAGCAAGTCCAACATATGGTCAAAAAAACCAATCCCGGTCGCAATGTCGGTTTTGCCAGTGCCATCAAGATCGACGGAAACGGAGATCGATGTTTCCGAGGTTTTGCGGGTAATGCTGCCTTTACGCATGCTGCAGATTCCGTATTGAGGGGCGAAAAACAGCACAAAGGCTGTCCTGTCCAAGACTTTATCTGCAGGCCTTCTATCAAGTCCACGACGCGGATGCCAGTCATTTGCCTGAAAGATGTCAAAATTTATGCCGCCCGCAGGCTGTCAGAAGGAGGAAGATGGATGCTGCGCACTGGCGCAAAGCCGCTTTTTTCCTTCCCCCCGCTCAGACAATGACTTAGGGTTCCCCTCTATGGTCAAGGCGCGCGCTGATGGTTTGGAGCGACGTCTTGAGCGGACAGGATGAAAGAGACAGGTCAAAGAATGGCGCAAGATGAGGCAAGCCGCTGGCGCGCGACGACCATTGTGATGGTGCGCAAGCAGGGTAAAGTGGTGATCGGAGGGGATGGTCAGGTCAGTCTTGGGCCAACCGTGATGAAGTCGACCGCGCGGAAGGTTCGGCGTCTGGGGAAGGGATCGGTGATTTCTGGTTTTGCAGGATCAACAGCGGATGCCTTTACCTTGTTTGAACGTTTGGAGTCCAAATTGGAGCAATATCCGGGGCAATTGACCCGGGCCTGTGTTGAATTGGCTAAAGATTGGCGGACAGATCGTTATTTGCGGCGGCTTGAAGCCATGATGCTGGTTGCCGATAAAGATGTCGGCTTGATTTTGTCAGGAACAGGGGATGTTCTTGAACCTGAAGGCGGCGTGATGGGCATTGGATCGGGCGGCAATTATGCTTTGGCGGCTGCGCGTGCTTTGTTCGATAGCAGTCTGGATGCGGAAGCGATTGTCCGCAAATCGCTCAAAATTGCCGCTGAAATTTGTGTTTACACCAATGAAAATCTTACAATTGAGACTTTGGACAGCGTATGAGTGACTTTTCGCCACGTGAAATTGTTTCCGAACTGGATCGCTATATTGTTGGACAGCGGGAGGCCAAGCGCGCGGTGGCCATTGCGTTGCGCAATCGTTGGCGGCGGCAGCAGCTCACCGGACCGATGCGTGAGGAAGTGCTGCCCAAAAATATTTTGATGATTGGTCCAACCGGATGCGGCAAAACGGAAATTGCCCGCCGTTTGGCCAAATTGGCCCATGCCCCGTTTCTCAAAGTCGAGGCCACCAAATTTACCGAAGTGGGCTATGTTGGCCGCGATGTTGAGCAAATTATCCGAGATTTAATTGAAGTTGGCATCGCAATGGTGCGGGAAAAGCGCCGCAAAGAGGTGGAAGCGCGGGCCCGTTTGGCGGCCGAAGAGCGGGTTCTGGATGCCTTGGTGGGTGCGACCGCCAGTAGTTTGACGCGTGACAGTTTCCGCAAAAAATTACGGGCAGAAGAGCTCGACGACAAGGAAATTGAGATTGAATTGCAATCGGCTCAAAATCCGATGCCGATGTTTGAAATTCCGGGAGCCCCCGGTGCGGCCATGGGGGCGATCAATCTTGGCGATCTGTTTGGAAAATCCACCCGCGGCAAACCGCGCCGCATGACGGTCCGGTCAGCTTTTGCTCCGCTGATGATCGAGGAAAGCGATAAATTGATCGATCAGGATGAAATCACCCGCGAAGCGATCAGCGATGTTGAGAATAATGGAATCGTGTTTTTGGATGAAATCGATAAGATTTGTGCACGCGAAGGGCGGAGCGGTGATGTATCGCGCGAAGGGGTTCAGCGCGATTTATTGCCTCTGATTGAAGGGACGACCGTCAGTACCAAGCATGGGATGGTTAAAACCGATCATATTCTGTTTATTGCTTCGGGTGCGTTTCATGTCGCAAAACCCTCTGATTTATTGCCCGAATTACAAGGCCGGTTGCCGATCCGGGTTGAACTGAAATCTTTGGATGAGCATGATTTCCGACGCATTTTGACTGAAACGGAAGCCAGTCTGATCAAGCAATATTGCGCTTTGCTGGAAACGGAACAGGTGACACTGAGCTTTGCTGAGGATGCGATTCACGCCATCGCAAAAATTGCAGTGGATGTGAACACAATGGTTGAAAATATTGGCGCGCGTCGATTGCAGACAGTGCTTGAACGGATTTTGGATGAAATCTCCTTTACCGCTCCAGATCGGGCGGGTGAAACCATTGTTATTGATGCCGCTCACGTCAACCAATCGGTGGGCGATCTGGCCAAAAATGCGGATTTGAGCCGCTTTATTCTCTGAGATGACCGCTGCCCCAAAGACCGAGACCGTGCTCGATCAGGCTTGGGGTGCCTCTTGGATCGTCGGAGCCAGTGCGGCCTTGTCGCGCGTGTTGGGATTGATGCGCGACGTCTTATTGGCTGCAGTGTTTGGTGCCGGTCCGGTGGCTGACGCTTTATTGGTCGGTTTGCGGTTGCCGCAACTCGTGCGGCGTATTTTGAGTGAAGGGGGCGCTCAAGCCGCCTTTTTGCCTGTGATTGTCGCGCTACAAAGAAGCGAAAAGCCGGAATCGCAGTCAAAACAGGCTGCTCATCTTCTGATGTCTTTGAGTTATGCCGTGCTGCTGATCTGTGCATTGGGGATAGGGCTGCGCGCTCCTTTGCTGCATGCTTTGGCTCCCGGTTTTGCCAAGGACAGTGAGAATTTTCGCTTAGCCTCGATGTGTCTCGGACTGGCCTTTCCGTTGATTGGAACTAGTTTTTTAACTGCTTTTGCAACAGCTTGGCTTTCATTGAGCGGCGCAGTTCGGCTGGCCAGCCTGAGTACTTTGGTCGTGAATGCTGCGGTGGTTGCCGCTCTTTTTGCAGTGCAGCATTTTTTGCCGTCTGATGATCATGCGGCTTTGATTGTGGCTGCCAGTCTGACGGCGGCTGGCTTGTTACAAGCAGCTGTCTTGCTTTCTGTGTTGTGGCGTCAGGGCACGTTTCTAGCACGGGCTTGCCTGGTCAGATTTTGGCCTGATTGGTCCTCTTTGAAGGATCTTGGTCGACGATTAATGCCAAGCTTAATTGTCAATGCGGCCCCGCAATTGGTGTTTTTGGTTTGTGTGATGCAGGCCACACATTGGCCCGGTGGTGCGTCCGCGCTGATCTATGCTGAGCGCGTTGTGCAGCTGCCCTTTGGTTTTATTGCGGCCAGTTTGTCCATTGTGGCCTTGCCGAGGTTGACAGCGCTTTATGAGCGCGGACAGCAAAGCGAGGGGCGTCTTTTGGTTGCGGAAGCGATCTGGCGGTCTTTGGCTTTGGCTATCCCGGCGGTC
>CAWUMW010000119.1:0-7292 GCA_963923415.1 uncultured Hyphomicrobiales bacterium
ATACCGTGCAACAAGGCCTCCACACAGGATCCGATATCACCCACAATAGGCGCGCAGATTTCAACATTCGAATCCATTTCTTTGGGCTCAATATCGATCTGGATGAATTTTTTCGGGGCATCGCCCCAAGTTTTACCTTTACCATGCGAGAGCAGCCAATTAAGCCGCGCGCCAATCAGCATCACCACATCCGACTCTTTGAGGACGGTTGAGCGCGCAGCGCCTGCTGATTGCGGATGCGTATCGGGCAAAAGCCCTTTCGCCATGCTCATTTGCAAGAACGGCACACCACTTGTTTCGATAAAGGCCCGCAAGCTCGCATCAACCTGCGCATAAGCGGCTCCCTTGCCCAAAATCACCAGTGGACGTTTGGCTGATTTAAGGACATCAAGCGCTCGTTGAATCGATGCGGGCGAGGGAATGGAAGCAGGGGCAGCATCAATCACTTTAACCAGCGATTGCGCGCCTTTTTCTGCATCCATGACCTGCGAAAATAATTTAGCCGGAAGATCGAGATAAACCCCGCCGGGTCGGCCTGATACCGCAGCACGGATTGCCCGCGCTATGCCGATGCCAATATCGGCCGCATGCAAAATACGAAAAGCCGCCTTACACAGCGGCTTGGCAATGGCCAACTGGTCCATTTCCTCATAATCGCCTTGCTGCAAATCGACAATCTCACGCTCGGATGAGCCAGAAATCAAAATCATCGGAAAGCAATTGGTGGTGGCATTGGCCAAGGCTGTTAAACCATTGAGAAAACCGGGCGCTGATACCGTCAAACAAATGCCCGGCTGTTTCGTGAGATAACCCGCAATGGCTGCGGCATTGCCCGCATGTTGCTCATGCCGGAATGAGATAACACGGATCCCCGCCGCCTGCGCCATACGGCCTAAATCGGTAATCGGAATGCCGGGCACGTTGTAAATGGTTTTAATCCCATTCAGCTTGAGCGCATCAATGACCAGATGGAACCCATCTGTTAAATCGCGTTCTTCGGTCTGTTGGGCTGCCGATGCTCCACTTGATGCGTCACTCATGGCTTTCTCCTCCATATATCCCCTTGCACATATCCGCTGGCACATATCCTCTGCTCATCCCTGCTTGGGCTCCGCGGCCTCAGGGATCAGCAGTCATTGTTGCATTATCCGATGCTCTATCCCATGCCACAGCGACACAAAATGGCAATTAAATTTTCAGCCAGACCCCATCACTCATGCGAGAAATAGCCGCGGTCTTGATGAGAAAAAGTTGGCATACCAGATGCCAGATGTCAATTGCCACCTGCTTCACCCTCTTTGTATTAAGTATTTGATAATAATAACAAATTTTAAATAAAACAGAGAAAAACCAGACTCGTCCCTCCCTGAAATCTTCCTTGCAATGCAAAATTTCTATAGCTGCATCGCAATAAAATCATTGGTATTTGGTATCTGGTATGCCACTGTGCGGCGTCACTTTTTCCCTCAAGCCTTGCTGGAGAGACAAGCCTGCTGGAGAGATAAACCTTGCTGGGGAGACCTGTTGCCTTCGCCTGCGATGCGCTGAGAGATCAACAGCAAGGCCCCTCCATCTAAGATCTTGCATTCCCAAGCTCTTGGACGCCCTTAACTTCTGTTTTGTTGGAGATTTCACACCATGTCATCGACCATTCTTTTGCCTTCCCATCGTCCCTCGCTCACCGGCCTTGTTTGGGCGGTGCTTGAAACGATTCAAGCGGTTTTGAGTGCCGCTTACAACCGCGAGAGCGATATCGAACCCTTTGGTCTCTAAGCCAATCGCCGTCCTAACATCCCACTGTCATAACATCCCATAGTCCGGACATGGTCCGGCTTTTCAGCACTTGAAACCGGATGCACCCATCCGGTTTTTTTTATGAGGCTTTTGAGCTTTAAGCGCGCCGAACCAACGGCTTAATCATCGGTGACCTTGCGTTCCGATGCCCTGATGCGCTCAGTCACTCTAGTTGCAACGCAAAAAAAATCCTGCTTGCCAACTGGTGTGTGGAATCCCAAGATCACCCAGTCATCAAGAATGAGCCAGACAGATCCAAAGGCCCTTTGACATGGTCTTTTATAAAGTCTGCACTCCAACCCTATCGGGTCAAAGCAAGCTTGGTTGATGCGCGTGGAATAGCCTAACTGCGTGGAGCGTGAAATTTTGTAAGCATTATTCATCATGACACTCTGATCAGGGGGGACGGATTATGGGTCAAGGCGAAGAACAGAGCGTTGCGCGTGCTAGCAATGCATATCGCTGGCTACAGCTTACACTTGGTGTGGTCTGTATGGTGATGATTGCCAATTACCAATATGGCTGGACCTTTTTTGTTCCCGACATACAAAAGCAGTTTGGCTGGAAACCCTCCGACATTCAGGTCGCCTTCACACTTTTCGTGTTGTTTGAAACATGGCTTGTACCGATTGAGGGGTGGTTTGTTGACCGGTTCGGTCCGCGGATCGTGATTTTCATTGGTGGCATTTTATGCGGCATCGGATGGTGGATGACATCGCGTGCCACCAGTTTGGGCGGATGGGATGGATATTATTCCGCGATGATCATTTGCGGCATTGGTGCGGGGGGTGTCTATGGCACCTGTGTTGGCAATGCACTGAAATGGTTTCCCGACAAGCGGGGCCTTGCCGCAGGGATTACGGCCGCAGGATTTGGTGCAGGCTCAGCCCTTACGGTTGTTCCCATTCAAAACATGATCAAAGATCAGGGCTTTCAACAAACATTTCTAAATTTTGGCATTGGACAGGGGATTATCATTTGTCTGCTGGCCTTTTTCTTGGTGGCCCCAAAAGCTGGGCAAGTGCCAGGTGCAACGATCAATCATCGGGTTGTCCAAACATTGCGCCAGTATAGTCCCAGTGAAATTATTGGACCGGTGAGTTGGTGGGTTGCGGCGTCAATTCTGATTGGATTGATTGGCGTAGTGATGTATGCGCAAGGACAGATCTTTTATTTCCAACTGGTGCTCGCGGGTTTGATTTTCATAGTCGGCGGCACCATCGTCTATTTGCGCGGTGAACCCGTGTTCTTGCTGATGTATTTTATGTTTGTGATCGTCGGTGCTGGCGGCTTGATGGTCACGGCCAATCTCAAACCAATTGCCAATACGCTTAAAGTGGCTGATCAAGCTGTTACAATTGGCTGGACCATGACGGCGATAACATGGGCGGCGACCGTTGATAGAATTTTGAATGGATTAACAAGACCTTTTTTCGGCTGGATTTCTGATCGCATAGGCCGTGAGCAAACCATGTTTATCGCTTTTGCATTAGAAGGGATCGGCATCTATCTGCTCTATCTCTATGGTTCAGATCCGTTAATGTTTGTTTTGCTTTCCGGTTTCGTATTTTTTGCATGGGGAGAAATTTATTCGCTGTTTCCCTCAACCTGCACTGATACATTTGGATCCAAATTTGCAGCGGCAAATGCAGGACTTCTTTATACCGCGAAAGGTACAGCGGCTTTGCTCGTTCCTTTTAGTAGCCGAATACAAGAAGCCACCGGCAATTGGGACACAGTGTTCCTGATTGCCGCAGGTGCGAATATTCTCGCCTCAGTGCTCGCTTTATTTGTGTTGAAGCCTTGGCGCGCAAGGGTCATCGCATCCCATACGCTCTAACATTCTGTTCCATACACTCACATCTAAAACGGCCTGATCCATAAATCAGGCCGTTTGAAAAAGTTAAAAAAAATGAAGTTTCATTACCTACCCTACCCCAAATAAGTGAGGTAAGATAAAAGCATCAGCTGTTGCTCTCCTCGGGTGGGTTGTTAACAATAGCACGTCGTTTTCTGCTCCATAAAACGATTGAACTGATCACCAGAACAGCAATCAAACCAAACCAGGATGCCGGCATTTCGATGGCATCGAGGCGTTCTTGTTGCGTGATATTCAATAACACCGGATCCGCCAACATCATGCCGGACGCAACCCATCCCAACAAAGCCGCACCCGCCCAAACAAGAATAGGGAACCGTGTTAAAATCATCATGACAATTCCCGATCCTGCAACAATAAGCGGAATAGAAATCAACAATCCCCCGATCAGCAGCACGAGATTATCTTTGGCAATGGCGGCAATGGCCAACACATTATCCAAACTCATCACAATATCGGCTACCGCAATGGTCTGCACAGCCTTGATCAAACGATCAGAGGTGACGATTTTCTCTTGATGACTATCGGTATCATCAATGACCAGTTTAATGGCGATCCAAAACAATAAGACACCCCCCACCAAGCGTAAAAAGGGCGTATCGAGAATATAGGCCAATAAGAAAGTGAATAAGATCCGCAAGCCAACCGCCGCAGCCGCCCCGAAAAACATCCCCTTCTTTTTTTGGTGGGGTGGCAAATCACGACAAGCCAGCGCAATAATCAGCGCATTGTCCCCAGACAACAGGATATTGATCCAGATGATTTGTGATACATCGATAAGAAAATCAGCATTAATTTGCATCAAGACATGTCCTATGTGAGCTAAGTTTTATGACAGAAACTGCGCTGTGAAACGGGCGTCAAAACGCAGCGGTACTCAGATTGGTGTCAAATTTCAAGTCAAGCCGTCTGACAGACCTCACAGGCCCCCAACGCCCTCTGCTTAGCCCTATAGAAAAAGTAACAAAATCAATCACCCATTGCAATGCAAACAAGATTTTCGAGGCCGTGTTCAAAATGCGCCTTGACAGTCGCGCCTGTTGGTATGCCAAATACCACTCATCCAGAAGACGAGGCCTGTTGTGTTGACCCTCATCTTCAAACACTTTTGTTTCATCCATGATCGGCTGCTGTCTGCATTGTCATACCCAAGCTGCTTGCACCAAGACCGCTCTGGTTCAAGTCGCTCTGGTCAAGTTCCATAAACGCAGACAGAATGCATAAGAAAGATTTGATTTACGCCCTGAGCATGGGTGAGAATGAGCTATCCCTGCTAAAAAAAAGACATGAGGAGGAGAACCGGCAATGGCACATGATAAGGCAACCGTCCGTAAAGTTCTTGATGGCGTCAAAGCATCGGGCCGCACGGCCTTAACCGCACCGGAAGCCAAACAGGTTTGCGATGCATTTCACATCCCGCTGCCTCAAGAAGATCTGGCAACCTCCGCAGATGCAGCCGCCAAAAGTGCGTCCTCCATGGGTTTTCCTGTGGTGATGAAAATTGTTTCCGCTGATATTTTGCACAAGACCGATGCCGGTGGGGTGATTGTCGGCGTGAAATCCGCTGAAGAAGCCAAATCGGCCTATGAGACGATCATCGCCAATGCCAAAAAATACAAAGCCGATGCAAAAATCGATGGCGTACAAATTCAACAAATGCTGCCAAGCGGAGCGGTGGAAACCCTGATCGGCTCGATCACGGACCCATCCTTTGGCAAACTGGTTGCGTTTGGGATGGGCGGTGTATTTGTCGAAGTGCTCAAAGATCTGACCTTCCGGCTGGCCCCTGTGAATGAAACCGAAGCGCTCGACATGCTCGGTTCAATCAAAGCCCAAGAAATGCTGGATGGGGTCCGCGGGGCCGCAGCGGTTGATCGCAAAGCGCTGGCCAAGATTCTTGTCAATGTCTCAGCCTTACTCGATGCCTTCCCTGAAATTTCCGAACTGGATCTCAATCCAGTCTTTGCAACGTCCAAAGGGGCAACCGCGGTCGATGCACGGATTGTTTGTGATTTTGAAACCCATCAAGAGCGCTACCGCCCGGATCAAGCAGAGATCATCAAAGCCACCAATCGGATCTTTAAGCCCAAGGCTGTGGCGGTGATCGGGGCCTCCAACGAAACCGGCAAGATCGGTAATTCGGTAATGAAAAACCTGATCAATGGTGGCTATAAAGGCACGATTGTGCCGGTCCATCCGAAAGCCGATGAGATTGAAGGGATCAAAGCCTATAAATCCATCAATGAGTATCAAGGCGTCGTTGATGTGGCGGTGTTTGCTGTGCCCGCGCATTTATGCGTGAGTGCGATGGAAGAAGTGGGCAAAAAAGGCGTGCCCGGCGCTGTCATGATCCCATCTGGCTTTGCTGAAACCAACAACCAACCTTTGCAAGATGAATTGCTGGCCATGGCCCGCAAATATAATGTGCGTATTATGGGGCCCAATATTTACGGCTTCTATTATACACCGGAAAATCTATGCGCGACCTTCTGCACCGCCTTTGATGTGAAAGGCCATGCCGCGCTCTCCTCGCAATCGGGCGGGGTCGGCATGTCGATCATCGGTTTTGCGCGCTCAACCAAAATGGGGGTCTCGGCGATTGTCGGACTCGGCAATAAATCTGACCTTGATGAAGATGATCTGCTGACCTATTTCGAGCAAGATGACAATACGCATGTGATTGCCATGCATTGCGAAGACTTGAAAGATGGCCGCTCTTTTGCCGATGTCGCCAAACGCGTCTCCAAGAAAAAACCGGTGATCATGTTAAAAGCAGGACGCACCGCTTATGGCGCGAAGGCTGCGGCCTCCCATACGGGGGCTCTGGCAGGCAATGACAAAATTTATGATGATGTGTTGAAAGCCTCCGGGGTGATCCGGGCACCCAGCCTGCGCTCTATGCTTGAATATGCGCGCGGGGTTCAGGTTTTGCCCACACCAAAGGGGGAAAATGTGGTGATCATCACCGGTGCGGGTGGATCGGGCGTGCTATTGTCCGATGCCTGTTTCGATAATGGTTTAACACTGATGAAAATGCCGGATGATCTGGATGCCGCCTTCCGCAAATTCATTCCGCCCTTTGGCGCTGCCGGCAATCCGGTGGATATCACGGGCGGCGAACCGCCCAAGACCTATCAAAACACCATTCGTCTCGGCCTCGAAGATGATCGCATTCATTCGCTCATTTTGGGCTATTGGCATACGATTGTCACACCGCCGATGGTCTTTGCCCATCTGGTGGCTGAAGTGGTGCAGGAATTTAGAGCCAAAGGCATCAATAAGCCGATTGTCGCCTCACTCGTCGGGGATGTTCAGGTCGAAGAAGCCTGCACCTATCTCTATGATCACGGTGTGGTGGCCTATCCCTATACGACCGAAACACCGGTCGAAGTTTTGGGCGCGAAATATAAATGGGCGCGCTCCGCAGGCTTGTTGAAATCCTAACTGTTGAAATTCTCGCAAGGATATTTCACTCGCAAAGATAAAGGGTGCGTCATCATCGCTCAGCAAGCAGAGCGCTGATGGCCCCCGAAATGGCCGAACAGGGCCTCATCCTTCTCACTAGCATCCTTCCACTGGACTGCGCCCAACAAAAAAGCCGCTCCTGTCTCGCTCAGGA
>CAWUMW010000120.1:0-7254 GCA_963923415.1 uncultured Hyphomicrobiales bacterium
CACCACCACATTTTGCGTCGGATAGAGTTGGGCGACTTTTTGTTCGCATCCGATGCTGTCATTGGTGATATTGGCGGTTGGCCGAACCTGGTTAACCCATTGATATTGCACACAACCGCCCAAAAGGAGTGTAGCGCCTATGACAAGGGCTCGGGCGTGCAGCCGGATTGATATGCGCATGTTCGCCTCTCTGATCGGATGGGTATCATTGATACGGATCACCACCAGTTTAAGCCCAGCTGAGGCTTGGGGTGAAGTTAAATTTTCAATTCTGCATAAATTTACTCGCTTTTTTTGCAGTAATTCATTACTGCTTCGAAAAAAATAGACAGGAAATTTGTATTTTCTGACATCCTCTGGGTTTTTATGCAGCGTATCGGGCGACGTCATTTTCTTCAGGGCTTGTTGGCAACGACGACTTTGTCGGCGGGCGTTAATGATGCATGGTCGCAAGCACGCAATAAGATTGTCACGCCAAAACCAGTTTTTGCCTATGATGATGTGGTGCGGCGGGCGCGGGAATTGGCTGATTTGCCGCATGATCCGACAACGCATTCTTTGCCGGATGAATTGGCCGCATTGGATTTTGATGCGTGGCGGGAAATTCGATATCGGGGTGATAAGGATCCCCTCGGCGATCCGTCAAAGCGCTATAAATTACAAACATTTCATTTGGGGCATTTGTTTCGCCATCCAATCCAGATCAATCTGGTCAAGGATAAGGTTGCTGATCCCTTGGCCTATTCAGCCGAATTTTTTGATTATGGCCGTACCAAATTTCAAAAAGCGCTGCCTGCTGATTTGGGCTATGCGGGGTTTCGGATTCATTACCCGCTCAATAGTGCGACCTCTTCTGACGAGCTGATTTCGTTTTTGGGCGCGAGTTATTTTCGGTTTTTATCGCGTGGCCAGCAATATGGCTTGTCGGCGCGTGGTCTGGCTATTGGTACTGGCTATTTGGATAATCGTGAGGAATTTCCGTTTTTCCGCGAATTTTGGATTGAAAGACCCGATCCTAAACTGGATATGATCTCCATCTATGCGCTGCTCGACAGTCCTTCAGTGACCGGCGCCTATCGGTTTGACCTCTATCCGGGTCAGGAAGCGGTGATGGATGTGACGGTGACGCTCTATGTGCGACGTCGGATTCGCCGCTTGGGTATGGCGCCGTTAACCTCGATGTTCTTTTTGGGCGAGAATGATCGCCACATGAATGATCGCAATAAATATGACGAATTCCGCACCGAACTGCATGATTCTGACGGATTAATGATTCATACAGCGGATAATGAATGGATTTGGCGTCCGTTGAAAAACCCGCTCGTTCAAGAAGTGCAGCGCTATGATACCCGGAATGTCCGGGGATTTGGCCTGTTTCAAAGAGACAGGCGCTTTGAACATTATATGGATATCGAACTCGCATATGAGGAACGGCCCAGCTATTGGATTGAACCGAAAGAAGATTGGGGCTCAGGGGTTGTCGAACTGGTTGAATTAGCAACCAAAGATGAAACGGCGGACAATATTGTTTGCGCCTTTGTCCCCGATGGACCGATTGATCCGGGCAAGCCGTTTAATTTTTCCTATCGAATTCACGCTCTCAATGATGGGTTGAACCTGCATTCTCTGGCAACAGTCAGCAATACATTTAATGCGCCCGCTTATGCTTTGGGCTCTAATGAGCAGCAAAATAGCAATGCGCGGCGCTTCATGGTCGATTTTTCAGGTGGGGAACTGGATTATTATTTGAAAAATCCAGGTTTGGTCAAAATTGTTGCCTCCGCCCGAACAGCGCGCATTTTCCGGACATTTTTGGTCCCCAATCCAAAGGGCAACGGGTTTAGGGCGATGATTGACGTGAAATTTGAAGAGAATCAGGTTGGTACCGTGCGCGCCTTTTTGTCATCGGGGCAGAAACCATTGACCGAAACCTGGAGTTATTCTTGGCGCATTTATAATTTTTAAGCCCGGATCGGCGCGGCTTCGATTTTCAAATCTCATTTAAAATATGCATTTTGCTCACTTTTTGGCTCGACATCAGTCTCAATCCCGGCTATTGCACGGCCTCCAACTTAAAACAGCGGGGCCCAACCGCCGATATCGGTCTTTTCGAAGGTCGGATCATAACGGGCAGGAGTAAAAAATGGATATTATTCAAACGCTTGAAAAAGAGCAGGCTGAGAAATTGGCCGCATTGCGCGCCACACCGGATTTTCAGCCCGGCGATACCTTACAAGTCAATGTGAAAGTGATCGAAGGCGAGCGCACCCGCGTTCAGGCCTATGAGGGCGTCTGTATTGCCCGCAATGGCGGTGGCCTGAATGAAAGCTTCACTGTCCGCAAAATCAGCTATGGCGAAGGGGTGGAACGTGTTTTCCCAGTTTATTCTCCGCTGATCGACAGCATCAAAGTGGTGCGTCGCGGGAAAGTTCGTCGGGCCAAGCTTTATTATTTGCGTGATCGTCGCGGCAAATCTGCACGTATCGTCGAGCGTAAATCAGGTCACGGATTTGAAAAAGCCAATAAGGGCGAATGATCGGATCGACGTAAGATCCTCTGACACCGAAATATTGGTTGGGATTTCAAAACGCGGGCCTTGCCAAAGGACCGCGTTTTATTTTGTTCCTTTCTTTTGATTAGGGCCTTTTTCTTTGGACCAGAATTTATTAAATCAGACGAAAGGGTGGGCAATCTGAGCCCGCCTTCATTCACAGGATAAGCGAGACAAACATGGCTGCGCGGACACTTTATGATAAAATCTGGGATGATCATGTGGTTGATACTCAGCCAGATGGCACATGCTTGCTCTATATCGATCGGCATTTGGTGCATGAGGTGACCAGTCCGCAGGCTTTTGAAGGTCTGAGGGCCTCAGGACGCACAGTGCGTGCGCCAGAAAAGACCTTGGCGGTTGTTGATCACAATGTGCCGACAACGGATCGCTCAAAGGGTATTTCCGACCCCGAAGCGGCCACACAAGTGGCAGCTTTGGCAGAGAATGCGCGGGAATTTGGGATTGAATATTATAATGAACTCGATCCGCGTCAGGGGGTTGTGCATATTATTGGACCGGAGCAGGGCTTTACGTTGCCGGGCACGACCATTGTGTGCGGTGATAGCCATACGTCCACCCATGGAGCCTTTGGCGCGTTAGCGCATGGCATTGGGACGTCTGAGGTTGAGCATGTTTTGGCTACCCAGACTTTGATTCAGTCCAAAGCGCGCAATATGTTGGTGCGGGTGGACGGTGTTTTGCCACAAAATGTTGCCGCAAAAGATATTATTCTGGCCATTATCGGTGAAATCGGCACAGCCGGTGGCACCGGTCATGTGATCGAATATGCTGGTGAGGCTATTCGCTCTTTGTCCATGGAAGGACGAATGACGGTTTGCAATATGTCGATTGAAGGCGGGGCCCGGGCTGGATTGGTGGCGCCCGATGACAAGACATTTGCTTATCTGAAAGATCGTCCGAAAACCCCGAAAGGTGCGCAATGGGATACGGCCATGCGCTATTGGGAAAAATTGCAGTCGGATGATGGCGCTCATTTTGATCGGGAGATCCGGTTGGATGCCGCCAATCTGCCACCGATTGTGACCTGGGGCACCAGTCCGGAAGATGTGGTGTCGATTGCAGGAACAGTGCCGCGGATCGAACAGGCTGCTACCGAAGCCAAGCGTGCCTCCATTGCCCGCGCCCTCGAATATATGGGTTTGAAGGGCGGTGAAAAAATGACCGATATCGGCATTGATCGGGTATTTATTGGATCCTGCACCAATGGCCGGATTGAAGACTTGCGGGCTGCGGCGGCTATTGTGCAGGGAAAAAAGGTGCATGATCGGGTCAATGCCTTGATTGTTCCCGGATCGGGTCTGGTGAAATTGCAAGCTGAACAAGAAGGCTTAGACGCAATCTTCAAGGCCGCTGGCTTTGAATGGCGGGAGCCGGGCTGTTCGATGTGTCTTGCAATGAATGCGGATAAATTAGCACCCGGTGAGCGGTGCGCTTCAACATCCAATCGGAATTTTGAGGGTCGTCAAGGCTTCAAAGGGCGGACCCATCTGGTCTCTCCGGCCATGGCGGCAGCGGCAGCAATTGCCGGTCACTTTGTTGATATTCGGCAATGGGCTTAAGAGGGTTTTTTCACAGCCACGCGTTGCTATTCAAACAAAGCGCTCTTTTTTGAGAGATGTGTTCAAAACCCTGCTTCGGCAGGGTTTTGTTTTTGGCTTGTGCTGCATGGCAGCTCACCACAATTTTAAGGCGTTCTGTTTGGGACAGATGATCAGAGAGTCTTTATAAGCAAGTCCAACAAACCCCTGATTGATCAAGTGAGAGGAGAACGGGATTGGTTTTTTCTGCACTGCTCTCGGCCTATATGATGAGCCAATTTTTTCGGGTCTTTTTGAGCGTCGTCGCCCTCGATTTGTCCCGTGATCTTGGTTTGAATGCGGCTGATCTTGGGTCGATTTCAGCCATCTGGTTTGCCACTTTTGCGCTGTTTCAATTTCCGGTTGGATTTTTGTTGGATCGTCATGGACCGCGCCGCACTTTGGGGGTGCTGATGTTGGTCGCAGTGCTTGGGGCTGGGTTTATGGCCATGGCGCAATCACTGGTCGATTGTCTGATTGGTATGGCCTTGATTGGTATCGGCTGCTCTCCTGTTTTGATGAGCTCTTTATTTGTGTTTGGTCGGTTTTATCCGCCTGAACGGTTTGGCATGTTGGCCGCTTGGATGATTGGTCTTGGGTCCTTGGGAAGTTTGGTAAGTGCCAGTCCTTTAGCATGGTCGATCTTAACCTTTGGATGGCGCGTCAGTCTGGCAATGACCGCGGTGTTAACGGCAATGAGTGTGGTGTTTTGTGTTTTGGTTTTGCGTGATCCGCCGGTGAGTGATCAGGCAGAGCAAAAGAGCGGCTTGTGGCAAGGCATTTTACGCATTTTATCCATTCGTGATTTATGGCCGCTGATGCCGATCACGTTTTTGAGCTATGCGGTGGTGGTTGCAACGCGCAGCTTATGGATCACACCTTTTTTTCGGGATCTTTTTCATTATGATCTGTCCGAATTGGGCCATGTTGCATTTCTGATGAGTAGTTTCATGGTGGTGGGGGCTTTGGCTTATGGCCCCTTGGAGCGGGTGATACAGAGCACACGGCGCCCGACTTTGTGGGGCGGTTATCTGACAGGCGCTTGCTTTTTGGGATTGGGATATTTTGGATCTCATCATGCGGTAATCGCTTTGGCTTTGCTGGCAGCGATTGGGGCGGTGGGATTGAGCTATGGTATTTTGATGGGCCACGCCAAAATGTTTTTCCCATCTGATCTGTTGGGGCGGGGTGTGACCTTGCTGAATTTTCTGTTCATCGCCGGAGCAGGCGTTGTGCAATATGTGTCGGGGCAGGTCATTCAGCAGGCCAATGCAGCTGGATTAGCGCCTGAAACACTGTATTCAAATCTTTTTTACAGCTATGGCGCTTTGATGCTAGTGGTGAGTGTAATCTATAGCTTTTCCAAAGAACGGCCCGCAGCGCTCTAAGCCCTGCTTGAGTGACGCAAGGTGCGGCTTGACGCTCGCCGCGGTGTAAGAAGAAAGTTCAATCGATGTCTGTGATCAAGACAGCCTCCTTCACATTTCCCGAACGCCTCCGCGAAGGCTATCGTGCCTTTATGTCGGGACGTTTTCCGCAAGAACAAAGCCGCTATGAAGAACTGTCGGGCAGCGGACAAAAACCCGAAATCATGGTGATCGGCTGTTGCGACAGCCGTGTGTCGCCGGAAGTGATTTTCGATGCACGGCCCGGCGAACTCTTCGTGGTGCGCAATGTGGCGAATATGGTGCCGCCTTATGAAACTCAAGGCGTGTTTCACGGCACGTCGGCCGCCCTTGAATTCGCGGTGCAGGCCTTACGGGTGCAGCATATCGTCGTGCTCGGGCACGGACGCTGCGGAGGCGTGCGGGCCTGGGTTGATGACAGCGAGCCTTTGTCACCGGGTGATTTTATCGGCAAATGGATGACACTGATCGAACCAGCCGCTGAGCGCGCCGGACCCCGCGGCCAAACACCGATCGGTGATTACGTCGAAAAACTGGCCTTGATTTCGATTGCGCAGAGTCTCGATAATCTCTTGAGTTTTCCCTGCGTCTCGACGCTGGTCGCGCGTGGCAAAGTGCAGCTGCATGGGGCCTATTTCGATGTGACAACCGGTGTCTTGTCGCTGCGCGATCCGCATACGGGCCTGTTCACCCCCGCCGAACCGGAAGCCCGCGCCCGTGTCTCGCTGATGCGCGCCGAAGGGGTGTGAACCTACGCTCACGCACAGGCGGAATGGGGTTTCAAAACCCGCTTTTCTTGTGGCGGAAATTTTTCCAGCTTTGCTGCTGGTCGCACAGGCCGACGTACCAATTCACCACCACAATTTGGGCAGTGGCCGGAGAAGCGGTCCTGTGCACAATCGCAACAAAATGTGCATTCGAAAGAACAGATCATTGCCTCGGCGGAGGCGGGCGGCAAATCACAATCGCAGCATTCACAATTCGGTCTGAGCGCTAACATGGATGTGCTTTCTTGAACGTTTAAATAAAAATGCCGGCCTTACAGAAAGACCGGCATGGTTTCAAAAGAGGATTGGTCTTAATCTCACTTCGCCTTGGGGCTGATCAATTTGCGGTTGATACAGGCTTCAGCGATCTGGATCGCATTCAGCGCCGCGCCCTTGCGTAGATTGTCTGACACGCACCAGAAAGCCAGACCATTTTCGATGGTCGGATCTTTGCGGATGCGGGAAATATAAGTGGCATCCTCGCCTGCGGCTTCATAGGGCGTGATGTAGCCACCCGGCTCGCGCTTATCAATGACCAAGCACCCCGGAGCGGCCCGCAAAATGGAGCGAGCCTCGTCTTCATCAAGCGGCTTTTCGAATTCAAGATTGACGGATTCCGAATGCGAAACAAACACCGGCACGCGCACGCATGTGGCAGTCAGCTTGATGGCGGGATCAAGAATCTTCTTGGTCTCTTCCACCATCTTCCATTCTTCTTTGGTGAAGCCGTCATCCATAAATACATCGATTTGCGGAATGAGATTAAACGCGATGCGCTTGGGGAATTTTTCGTTTTTCACTTCACCGGTTGTCAGTAATGCGCGGGTTTGTGAAAATAATTCATCCATCGCGTCTTTGCCCGCACCGGACACCGACTGATAGGTCGAGACCACCACCCGCTTGATCGTGGCGCGCTCATGCAAGGGCTT
>CAWUMW010000121.1:0-7110 GCA_963923415.1 uncultured Hyphomicrobiales bacterium
GATTGGATGTGTCAGGTCCGATGGCGCAGGAGGCGGGCGAGATTGCCGACAATCTGGTTTTGAAAGCGATGCAGGCTTTGCAGGCGCGGGTCGCGGATTTGCGTTGCGGCCATTTCAGTCTCGTTAAACGCGTGCCGGCTCAAGCGGGACTGGGCGGCGGATCGAGCGATGCCGCAGCCGCCTTGCGCTTATTGGCGGATCTGAATGGATTAAAGCCAGATGATGCGCGATTGGTGGAGGCTGCACGCGCAACGGGCGCAGATGTGCCAGCCTGTTTGATCCACCAAGCGTTGCGCATGGGCGGGATTGGGGATCAGCTGACCCCCATTAAGCGGATGCCGCCGATTGATGCGGTTTTGGTGAAACCCGCCGCATCGGTTTCAACAGCGAAAGTATTTGAAGATCTTGGTATGGCGCGCGGTATGAAACTGCATCAACCGATGATGGAGTGGCCCGATAGTTATGATGTGCTCACGTGGATCCGCGCCATTCGAGAAGGCCGCAACGATCTCGAAACCCCCGCCACCCATTTGGTGCCGATGATTGCTTTATGTTTAAGCGCGCTCAAAGGGACGCAAGGCTGTTTGGTGGCGCGGATGAGCGGTTCGGGGACATCCGCTTTTGGTCTGTATCGGTCCACCGAACATGCCCGCAGTGCCGCCCAACGTCTGGCCAGCCATCACCCGGACTGGTGGGTCCGGCAAACTTTATTGAATTGATCGAAGTGTGATCTTTCCGATCTGACGGGTTTTAATGCGCGCGCGCAATGCAGAAGGCAATGGCCTCAATCATGGCTGCTTTCATCGGCGAGTTGGGGAATAATTCCAAAGCATCATGGGCCATGGCGCCATAATGGCGGGCTCGCTCGATGGTGTCTTCAATGCTGCGATGTTTGCGCATAAAGCCCAACGCCGTTTCCAACGCTTCATCTGAATGCTGTCCGTCCTCAAGCGCGCGCTTCCAGAAGTGGCGCTCTTCTTCATTGCCACGCCGAAAAGCCAGCACGACCGGCAAGGTGATTTTTCCTTCGCGGAAATCATCCCCCACATTTTTGCCAAGCTTTGCCGCACTGCCCCCATAATCCAGCGCATCATCAATCAGCTGAAAGGCAATGCCCAAATTGGTGCCATAGCTGCGGCAGGCGGCAATTTCGGTTTTGTTTTTATGGGCCAGAATCGGGCCGACTTCACAAGCGGCTGCAAATAAGGCAGCGGTTTTGCCGCGCACTACTGCGAGATAATCATCTTCACTGGTGGCTGTATTTTTAGCCGCAGATAATTGCATGACCTCGCCTTCGGCGATGACCGTTGCAGCTGTGGAGAGCACATCAAGTGCAGGCAGTGAGCCGACATCCACCATCATGCGAAAGGCTTGGCCCAATAAAAAATCGCCGACCAAAACACTGGCCTCATTGCCCCAGAGCATGCGTGCTGCCAAACGACCGCGCCGCATTTCACTCTCATCGACCACGTCATCATGTAACAAAGTGGCGGTATGCATGAATTCAACGGCCATAGCGAGTTTGACGGCATTGTCTTGCGGGGCCTCACAGAGCGCGGCACAGGCCAAAGTCAGCATCGGGCGCAAACGCTTGCCGCCGGAATCGATCAAATGCTTGGCAATTTCTGGGATCAGCGCCACATCCGACCCAATCTTGCTAATGATCAGCTGGTTGACGCGCTCCATGCCCGGAGCAACGAGCCGCATGAGCGGATCAATACTGGGTGTGGCCCCGGTTTTCTCTTCAAAAGGCAGAACTACACCCACACCAAGATCCTTTCGATCACTCAGGAGCCGTCGCTTTGGCCGCTCCGTACTTTCTCAGCCCAATTTCATTTGGCATTGCATCAAAACTGCCATTTTATGGGCCGATGTGCAAGCGAAGGCTTGGTTTTTGCTGGCAAAGAGCGCATCCAGCACGCTAAAAGCAGACCAAGATAGGGCAGCAGGCTTGATCCCTGATGTGAGGGGTCTAAAGGGATTTCGGACGCGTGATGCAAGATTTCACCCTTGATCGTGAGGCGCTGAGCGGTCCGCATGCTTTTTTTGGCGGGTTGATCCATGTGCTTGAACGCATATCCGGTCATCGTTCGGGAACCGATGCGGTGTTGCTGGCCGCCTGTCTGCCCGAGGGCGCCAAGGGTTTGGTGCTGGATTTGGGCTGTGGATCGGGCGTTGTTGGCTTGGCAGTGGTGGCGCGTCATCCCGCTTTGCGGGCCCTTTTGCTCGATTCAGATCCGGCGTTATGCGCGCTGGCGGCTTTGAATGCGCAAGATAATGGCTTGTCTGGGCGGGTGCAGACGCTCTGTGCGGATATGCTCGCGCTTCAACCGGTTTTGAAAAGCTCGACAGCTCAGGCGGCAGGATTGGTTGAAGAGGGGGCTGACTATGTGCTCAGCAACCCACCCTTTCATCCCGCTGGACGGGTCAGGGTGTCGCCCTATCCTGGCAAGGCTTCCGCTCATGTGCTTGAAGACGAGGCTCTGGCACAGTGGATTAAAAGCGCGGGCCGTCTTTTGAAACCCCGTGGACAGCTGATCATGATCCATCGTCCGGACGCGGTGCCGTTCTTGCTCCAGTCTATGGCGGGTCGGTTTGGCGCAGTCCGCATTAAACCGGTGCATGGCAAAGCAGGGCGGCCCGCCACACGGGTGCTGATTGCCGGGATCAAAGGCTCCCGCGCCCCCTTTTCCTTGCTTGAGCCGCTGATCTTGCATGAGCCAGACGGGCAGCGCAGTGCGGTGGATGAGGCAATTGCGCGTGGCCGCCATTTGATCGATATGGGGCTGTGAGACCAAGGGTGGTCTCAGCACGTCGCGCAAGACGGCTTGATTCCTGACGGGGGGGCTTTTACGGTGCAGAGCAGCAAAATGGTTGAACGCAGGTTTAAACGAGCAACGCCATGACCGACGATTTGAACCCGCAAGGGTCTTTCCAAGGGTTGATTCTGACCCTGCATCAGTTTTGGGCCCGTCAGGGCTGCGTGATTTTGCAGCCTTATGACATGGAAGTGGGGGCGGGGACATTCCATCCGGCCACTACATTGCGGTCTTTGGGGCCACGTCCGTGGAAAGCGGCCTATGTTCAGCCGTCCCGGCGTCCGAAAGATGGTCGCTATGGCGAAAACCCCAATCGTCTCCAGCATTATTATCAGTATCAGGTGATTTTAAAGCCCAACCCGCCGAATTTGCAGGAGCTCTATTTGCAATCCTTGCAGGCGATTGGCATCGACACCGCTTTGCATGATGTGCGCTTTGTGGAAGATGATTGGGAAAGCCCGACATTGGGAGCGTGGGGACTGGGGTGGGAATGTTGGTGTGACGGCATGGAAGTGTCACAATTTACCTATTTCCAACAAGTAGCTGGTTTTGAATGTCTGCCCGTCTCGGGTGAATTGACCTATGGGCTTGAGCGTCTGGCCATGTATGTGCAAGGCGTTGAAAATGTTTATGACCTCAATTTTAACGGCTTGCAGGGTTCTGATCGGGTCACTTATGGCGACGTGTTCTTGCAGGCCGAGCAGGAATATTCCCGGCACAATTTTGAATATGCAAACACCGATATGTTATTCAGCCATTTTAGGGATGCGGAAGCCGAGTGCAAATCTTTGCTTGAAAAAGGCGCGCGGGCGGATCGGCATCTGATGGTTCTACCGGCCTATGATCAATGTATCAAAGCCAGCCATGTATTTAATCTGCTGGATGCACGGGGTGTGATTTCCGTGACGGAACGGCAAAGCTATATTTTGCGGGTGCGTGAACTCGCCAAAGCCTGCGGGCAGGCTTGGTTGATGACTGAAGCCGGTCAGGCGGCCTGAGCCTGTTGTCTGTTGTTGCGTTTTAACCAAGAGGACCTTTCTAATGAGTGAAGCCAAAGTCGCCGGAACCGCGCCCCTCGCCATTGATGTGAAGGCCCATGAAACCTATTGGTGGTGCAGCTGTGGCTTGTCAAAAAATCAGCCCTTTTGTGACGGCTCTCATCAAGGCACATCCTTTTCGCCGCTCGAATGGACAGCTGACGCTGACAAGAAAGCCTATTTCTGCACCTGTAAAAAAACCGCCAAATCACCTTTATGTGATGGCGCCCATAAAAAATTGTAAGTCATGCCTGATCTTTTGCTTGAACTCTTGTCTGAGGAAATTCCGGCCCGCATGCAGCGCAAGGCGGCGGAAGACCTCAAATCCCTCGTCACACAGGCTCTGGTTGAACAGGGCTGTGTCTATGAAGCCGCACAGGCATTTGTGACACCGCGCCGCCTGTGCTTGCATATTGTGGGATTACCATCGCGCCAACCCGATCGCCGCGAAGAAAAAAAGGGTCCGCGTGTTGGCGCGCCGCAACAAGCGATTGATGGCTTTCTCAAAGGGGCGGGTCTGAGCGATCTCGCGCAGGCGCGGATTGAAACCGATCCGAAAAAGGGTGATTTTTATACTGCGGTGACGACCATTCCGGGGCGCTCGACCCAAGCGGTGATTGCCGCTTTGATACCCGATATGATTCGCTCCTTTCCTTGGCCCAAAAGCATGCGCTGGGGCAAGGCGTCCGATACGCCGGGCGCTTTGCGATGGGTGCGCCCGCTCCAATCGATTGTGTGTTGTTTTGGCTCTGACACCGAAACACCGGAGATCATTGATTTCGAGATCGACGGCGTGCGATCAGGGGATCAGACGGTCGGGCATCGCTTTCATGCGCCGGCTTCCTTTGCTGTGCGGCGCTTTGATGCCTATGTGGCCCAGCTGAAAAAATCTTATGTGATCCTTGATCGGGAAGAGCGCAAGCAGATGATCTTGCATGAAGCGCGGCAACTGGCTTTTGCGCGGGGTCTCGATTTGATCGAAGATGACGGATTGTTGGAAGAGGTCGCGGGTCTTGTTGAATGGCCCGTGGTTTTGATGGGGACATTTGACCCGCAATTTCTCGACATTCCGGCAGAGGTGGTGCGCGCAACGATTCGCGCCAACCAAAAATGTTTTGTGCTGCGTGATCCCAAGACAGGCGCGCTTTCTCATCACTTCCTGCTTGTGTCTAATATTGAAGCCAGCGATGGCGGCCAGCAGGTGATTGCGGGCAATGAGCGCGTGGTGCGGGCGCGCTTATCGGATGCCCGCCATTTCTGGGAACTTGATCAAAAACCCTTGCCCGGTTTTGAGCACATCACAGGCACTTTGCTCGATCAGCGTTTGGCGAAATTGCGGGCGCTCAATATTGTGTTTCATGAGAAGCTTGGCACACAAGGTGCGCGCATTGATCGCCTCATGACCTTGGCTCAAGAACTCGCCCCGATGATCGGGGCTGATCCGATGAAAACCCGTCGGGCGGCTGAATTGTCTAAAGCAGATTTAGTTACCGAAATGGTGGGTGAATTTCCCGAAGTGCAAGGGCTGATGGGCCGCCGTTATGCCTCTTTGCAGGGGGAGGATTCTTCGGTCGCCCAAGCCATCGAAGACCATTACAAGCCGCAAGGTCCGTCTGATCAGGTGCCGACGGACAAAGTCGCAGTCGCAGTCGCCTTGGCCGACAAGCTCGATATTTTGGCGGGCTTCTGGGCCATTGATGAAAAGCCAACCGGTTCCAAAGATCCCTTTGCCTTGCGTCGCGCTGCGTTGGGCGTGATCCGTCTGGTTTTGGAACATCAATTAAGCCTGTCATTGGGCGTTGAGTTAACGCGTCACCTGGTGCTGATCGATACGATGCGTGGTGGCACCCATTTTAATCTGACCAAAGGTGGTTTGGATGCGCGGGCGCTTGATCTCCTTTCCTTCTTCCATGATCGCTTGAAGGTCTATCTGCGCGATCAAGGCGCGCGGCATGATCTGATTGATGCGGTGCTGGCGTCTGGCCAATCGGATGATCTGTTGTTGATTGTGCGGCGGGTCGAGGCTTTGTCGGCGTTCTTGGCGTCTGACGATGGGGCTAATTTATTGGCAGGCACCAAGCGGGCCGCCAATATTTTACGGGCCGAGGAGAAAAAAGACGGCGATGGCGCTTTTGACAAGGCTGTTGACCCCAGCCTGTTACGTCAGGATGAGGAAAAAGCGTTGGCGCAGGCACTCGATCGGGCTGTGCATGCGGTTGGCCCTGCGGTGGCAGGCCATGATTTTACCGGGGCTTTGGCGGCTTTGGCGCTGTTGCGCCCGGCAGTCGATGCCTTTTTTGAGCATGTCACGGTCAATGCCGATGATGCGGCCTTGCGGCTCAACCGTCTGGCTTTATTAGCCCGACTGCGGACCTCAACCCGTCTGGTGGCGGATTTTGGGCTGATTGTTGGCTGAACGGACCCATGGGCCTCGAATCAAATGCTGCGACGCACAAAAAATAGGGTACGGGCAGCTTTTTTGTGTTATGTATTCAGACAGCGTTCAGGCAAATTTTGCTAAAAATGACGGCAATTCCGGGTCGATAGTCCAGATTGATCCCATTGTCGGATTGATTTTTAAGCTGAGATCGGCAAAGGGATGCACGTTCGCACAAGCGACATAAAAGGATCAGGCGCATGACAAAATGGGTTTATTCTTTCGGTGACGGCAGTGCCGAAGGGCAGTCGGATATGCGTAATTTGCTTGGCGGCAAGGGCGCGAATTTGGCAGAGATGAGTAATCTTGGCCTTCCGGTTCCCCCCGGCCTCACCATTAGCACCGAGGTCTGCACCTATTATTACGAGAACAAGCAGACCTATCCGGCGGAGTTAAAGGGACAGGTCGAAGCGGCGCTACACAAGGTTGGTCACATTACCGGACGGGTGTTTGGGGATGCGAAAAACCCGCTTCTGTTGTCGGTGCGTTCGGGGGCGCGGGCCTCCATGCCGGGCATGATGGATACGGTGCTCAATCTGGGCTTAAATGATGTCACGGTGGAAGCAATTGCTCAAAGTTCAGGCGATGCGCGGTTTGCTTATGATAGCTATCGTCGTTTCATTCAGATGTATTCCAATGTGGTGTTGGAAGTCGATCATCACCACTTCGAAGATATTCTTGAAGAATATAAAGACCGCAAAGGTTATCACCTTGATACCGATTTGAAGGCGGATGAATGGAAGGCCTTGATTGTCTCTTACAAGGCGTTGGTTGAGCGTGAAACGGGCAAAGCTTTTCCGCAAGATCCGCATGAGCA
>CAWUMW010000122.1:0-7053 GCA_963923415.1 uncultured Hyphomicrobiales bacterium
TGGGCTTGAGCATTATCGGCGGCTTGCTGCTCAGCCAACTCTTAACGCTTTATACAACACCGGTGATTTTTTTGTGGCTGGATCGGTTTGACATCAAACCCGCAACACAAGAAGGGCCTCTCCCTCCTGCGCCAGAGGCAGTACCGGATAGGCCTCGATCATGAACCTATCCGCCCCCTTCATTCAGCGCCCTATCGCCACAACGCTGTTGGCGCTTGGAATGATTTTAGCGGGCCTTTTAGCCTATCTTGATTTGCCTGTGTCGAGCTTACCGGCCATTGATTTTCCAACGATCCGCGTATCGGCCAGTCGCCCCGGCGCTGATCCTGCGATCATGGCCGCAACTGTCGCTGCTCCTTTAGAACGGCGTTTGGGTGAAATTGCCGGGGTGAGCGAAATCACCTCAACCAGTTCCCTCGGCAACAGCGCCATTACCGTGCAATTTGACGTCAAACGCGACATTGATAAAGCGGCGCGCGATGTGCAAGCCGCCATTAATGCCGCGATGAGTGATTTGCCGGGTGACCTGCCAACGATGCCATATTTTCGCAAAACCAATCCGGCTGCCATGCCGGTTTTGGTGTTGGCAATCCGCTCCGACAGCTTGCCAACCAGCCAGCTTTACGACATTGCCGACAGCGTAATTGCACAACGGATCGCGCAAATCAAAGGCGTGGCCGAAGTCAGCGTCAATGGGGCCGAACAACCAGCCATCCGTGTTCGGGTTGACCCCTCCCGCTTAACCAGTATGGGACTTGGCATTGAAGATGTGCGTCAAGCCTTAGTCGCGGCCAATGCTTTAGGTCCGTTGGGCAGTTTTGATGGGGTCGAACAAAGCGCCCTGCTCGCCACCAATGCCCAATTGCAAACATTGGAGGACTTCGCCCATGTTGTGGTTGCTGTGCGTAATGGCGTGGCGATTACGCTTGGTGATGTCGCGGAAATCCGGCAAGGCGTACGCAATACGCGTGCCGCAGGATGGTTTAACGGCAAACCTGCCGTCTTGCTGCTGATCACCAAACAGCCCCAAGCCAATGTCATTGAAACCGTTGATAAGGTGAAAGCCCTGTTACCGGATTTTAACCGCTATGTCCCGGCCACTGTGTCGATCTCCGTTGTGTCGGATCGCACCAGCACGATCCGCGCTTCGATCCAAGATTTGATGATCACTTTAGGAGCTGCCATTCTTTTGGTGATGCTGGTCGTGATGTTGTTTTTGCGGCGGGCTGCGCAAACATTAGCCGTCGGCCTAACTGTGCCGCTTTCGCTGGCTGGGAGTTTTGCGGCTATGTGGCTGGCAGGTTTTACGCTCGACAATTTATCACTGCTCGCCATCACCATTGCGGTTGGATTTGTGGTGGATGATGCGATTGTGGTGGTCGAAAACATTCATGCGCATTTGGAAAAAGGCTTATCGCGCCTAGAGGCAGCCCGCGAAGGCGCCAAGCAAATTGGCTTTACGGTGTTTTCAATTTCACTCTCTTTGATGGCGGCCTTCATTCCGATGCTGTTTATAGATGGCGCAATCGGGCACATGTTTAGAGAATTTGCCCTCACTTTAGCCTTTGCTATTTTGGTTTCGACTTTTGTGTCGCTCAGCGTCGCACCGATGATTTGTTCACGACTGATGAAGCGCGATGCGTCCCATCGTTCAGGCTGGCTCGACATCCATTTCGAAGCCATGCTCGACCAGATGGTGACACTCTATCAAGCCAGTCTGCGCCCTGTCTTGAACCATCCATGGATCACCTTATCTACCTTCATTCTGGTGATCGCGGCCTCCGTAGCTTTGTTTCGCGCATTGCCCAAAGGCGGCTTTCCTCAAGACGATACCGGATTGATTTTTGGTTTCACTGAAGCCTCCGCCGATGTGTCATTTAATGCGATGGTTACGTTACAACAGCGCGTCACCGAAACCGTCTTAGCAGATCCAGCGGTTGCCAGTGCCTCCTCTTTTATTGGCGCTTCAGGCGGCATTGCCTCGGTAAATCAGGGGCGCATTCTCATTAGTCTCAAGCCATTTGCTGAGCGTGGACAAAGCTCGAATGCGGTTGTGGGCCGCTTACGCCGCAGCCTCGCCACGATCCCCGGCATTTGGCTGTTTATGGTGCCAGTACAAGATTTGCGCGCCGGGGGGCGGATTGGAAAATCTCCCTTCCAATTTACCATTTGGGGGCAAGATCTTGACGCCTTGCAAGCCTTCACCCCACAGGCCGTTGCCGCGCTCAAGACGGCACCAGAATTGGTGGATGTCTCGACTGATAAAATCAATGGCGGCTTGCAACTCACCGTCGTGATTGATCGTGATCGCGCCGCGCAATTAGGGGTCAGTATCACAGCCATTGATGCTGTGCTGGGAGATGCTTTTGGGCAACGGCAGATCGCCACGCTTTATGACCAACGCAATCAATATCGAGTGATCATGGAGGTCATGCCCGAACGCCAACGCGACCCCACCAATCTCGAAGCTTTCTTTGTACAAAATGCGGCGGGCAAACCCGTCCCCCTTTCGACTCTGGCGCGTTTTGAGCGGGGCATTGCCCCTTTGCTGGTCAATCATCAAGGTCAATTCCCGGCTGTGACCATTACCTATGACGCTGCACCCGGTGTCTCACCTGACGCTGCTTTCAAAGCTGTGCGGCGGGCCATTGATGCATTGCATTTGCCCGACACGCTCAGCGCCGATTTTGCCGGTGATGCCAAATCCTTGTCTGGTATGGGGGGCACCCAAGCGCTGCTGATTATCGCCGCGCTGATTGCCGTTTATCTCATCCTCGGCATTCTTTATGAAAGCCTCGTGCATCCTCTCACCATCATTTCCACCTTGCCTTCGGCTGGTTTAGGAGCCCTGCTGTCATTGTGGATGTTTGGCATGGACCTGACTTTAATTGCCATGATCGGCATTATTTTGCTGATCGGCATTGTCAAAAAAAATGGCATTATGCTGGTTGATTTTGCCATTGCAGCCCAACGCCAAAATCAGCTTTCCGCTGCTGACGCTATATTTCTTGCTTGCGCTGTACGGTTTCGCCCGATTTTGATGACCACAATGGCGGCCCTGTTAGGCGCATTGCCTCTGGTCTTGGCGATTGGTCCGGGAGCTGAATTACGACGCCCGCTCGGTGTCACCATTATTGGCGGATTGATCCTGTCACAAATCCTGACGCTTTATACAACACCCGTTGTGTATTTATTGATGGACCGCCTGTCGCGGAAAACGCGCCGACGGCCCCCATCGTCCTTACCCGCGGAACCTCACAGATCATCCAACCTGTCGACATAAACCAAACCGGCCTGCGCTAACGGTTCACGCATTTTATACATATCAAGTCCCAGCACGCCCGATGCCAGCTTGCGGCGCTTATCCTCTTCATTGGCTTTGCGCTCAGCGGCCACCTGTGCGGTTTGTGCGGCCTGTTTCAACGGCACCACCATCACCCCATCATCATCCGCAACGATCACATCGCCCGGCTGTATCGCAACCCCTGCACAGACCACCGGCACATTCACCGCGCCCAAGGTGGCTTTAACCGTGCCTTTGGCAGAAATTGCTTTTGACCAGACTGGAAAGCCCATCTCTTTGAGCGTTTTGACATCCCGACATCCCGCATCAATGACAAGCCCCTGTACCCCGCGCGCTTTTAGCGAGGTGGCCAATAAATCGCCAAACATGCCATCGGTATTGGCTGTGGTCACAGCCACCACCAAAATATCGCCGGGCTGACATTGTTCAACCGCAACATGCAACATCCAATTGTCGCCCGGTTGCGCCAGCACGGTCACCGCTGAGCCTGCAATGGAAGCCCCTGACCAAATCGGTCGCATATAAGGCTGCATCAATCCCGTGCGACCATGTGCCTCATGCACCGTCGAGACGCCATAATCAGCCATTGCTTGCGCAAGCGCCGGATCAACGCGGGGTATATGTCGAACAACAACGCTCTTCATGCCAATTCCTCCAGCACCATCGGGAATAAACGCTGATAGGCTTCACCATAGGTCATCGCCCGCCCTGAATTACGACCACCCTGCATGCCGCGATTTAAAGCGACGCGGGTATAATAATCCCACAAATGCTTTTGCGCAGCGAGAACCTCAAATGCTTTGCGCTTGGTGTCCCACACATCATCAATGTTTAAAATCACATTGGGTTTGAAATTGCATTGTTCGGGTTGATGCGGCTCAAACAAAAATACCGGCGGCGCGGCATAGGCTCGTGCGGGATCAGGTTTGTGCCCGGCAGCCTGTGCGATAATGCGCGCTTCCTGCGCAAAGCGGGTCGCTTCTGGGTGATCGACATTATAGGGATCTTCAAGTGAATGGGTCAGAATGAACGACGGATTCAGATCTCTGATCACATCCACAGCCCGCTCTAACATCGCAGGGGTTGTGTGCAGCGGATAATCTCCCGCATCAAAAAATTCGATCGCCGCGCCCAAGACCTCAGCGGCTTTTTCGGCTTCAGCCTTACGTTGGGCCTTGACCTCCGCCATTGAAATTCCAGCTTGCTTCCAAGCCCATTGGCTTTCCCCGCGCTCGCCATAAGACAGACACAGGATCTGCATTTTATAACCTTTGGCATGATGAAGCGCGATCGCCCCGCCTGCCCGCCAGACAAAATCACCCGGATGCGCGGTGATCACCAATCCCGTTTTCTGCGCCATCATCGTCCCTTTCACTGTTTATCAAGTCGAGCCGCGACATCCCATCGCGGAAATATGCGTCCGTCAAATAAGCGGCGGGCGGTTCGCACTAAGCCCGCACTCATCACCCGCGGCGGCTCGGCTCCGGCCTCCAATTCAAGTCGAACGCTAAATTCACCAGTTGGATGCTCAACCGAAAGAGTTTTCACCCTCCCCTCTGGAAGGCGCGCCACCTGATGAGCGGGTGAACCGGGCAACACACAGGCCGTTCCGACCGTTACCGCGGCAAAGACCCCAATGGAAGCATGGCATTCATGTGGAATGAAGGAGCGGGTTGCAATCGCGCCACCCGCGCGCGGCTCTGCCACCAAAATCATTTTAGGCACCACTTTGTCTTTAACATCGCCCAAATTCATCAATGGCCCTGCAGCCAACCGAATGGTTTCAAGTCGCGCCTTTAAATCACTGTCTTTGTCGAGCTGATCGCGCGGCTCATGCCCGGTGCGCCCAACCGATGCCGCAGCAAGAATAACCACGGGCATTCCATTATCGATCAAGGTCACCTCAACGCCCGCCACCTGATCAACAACCCGTCCGGTCGGCAATAAAGCCCCGCAGACCGAACCTTCCGCATCGATAAAATCAATGGCAATCGGCGCACTGGTGCCCGGCACGCCATCAATGCGCGCCTGCCCCGCCTCACGCACCTTGCCCTGCGGGGTTTCAATCACCAGATCCGCCAAAGTGCCGGTGTTAATGGTCCGCACCCTGACCTTCGTGACAGGATCACCCGCCTGCACAAGACCACGGGCAAGCGCAAACGGCCCGACACCCGCAAGGATATTGCCGCAATTGGGAGTGATATCGACCAGCGCTCTCTCCACACCCACCTGACAGAATAAATAATCCACATCCACACCGGGCTGATCCGAACGCGATATGACGGCCACTTTGCTGGTCAAAGGATGGGCCCCGCCCACGCCATCCACCTGACGCGGATCAGGTGACCCCATCACCGACAGCAAAACGTCATCCCGCAAAACGGGATCGTCAGGCAAATCCTGTTTGAGAAAATAGGCGCCCTTGGAGGTGCCACCCCGCATCAACATGCAAGGAATGCCATCCGATTCCACCACGTCACCCTCCCCAAGGCCGATTATCGCTTTGCAACAACGAAAATATATTGGTTGATTTATAAAATTATCCGATATTATTTAAAATCATGACAATTTTGGCAAGAAACTTTTAGCGAGACACTTTGTTATAATTCGAGTGCGCCATGCCTCACACCAAAGGAAACGCCTGATCATGACCGAAGAACCCTGCCACGACCTCGCCCATTTGGGCCATGTTGAAATGTTTACGCCCAAACCCGAAGCGAGTCTGCATTTCTTTGTCAATGTTCTGGGCTTGACGGAAAGCGGACGCGAAGGCGACAGCGTCTATCTGCGGGGGTGGGATGATTATGAATTTCATACGCTCAAACTCACCGCGTCCAAAACATCGGGCATGGGGCATGTCGCGTTTCGCACCCATTCGCCGCAAGCCTTGGAACGGCGCGCCAAAGTCTTGGAGGCAAAAGGATGGGGCGATGGCTGGCATGAGGGTGATCTGGGCCACGGCAAGACCTATCGGGCCCGCACACCCGATGGGCAACCCGTCGAGCTTTATTACGAAACCCGTTGGTATGAAGCCCCGCCCGCGCTCAAACCGGCTTTGAAAAATCAAGCCATGCGCTATCCCGCCCGCGGCTGCAATGTCAGACGGATTGACCATCTCAATCTATTAGTGCGGGACGTGGCAAAAACCCGCGACTTTTTCCACAGCGGTCTTGGCATGCGGCTCACAGAACAGATCGTGTTAGATAACGGCACCGAGGCCGGTGCATGGATGACCGCGACCAACAAAACCTATGACATTGCTTTCACCAAAGACAATACCGGCTCAGGTGGACGCTTCCATCACCTGACTTATGCGGTCGATTGCCGCGAGGATATTTTGCGGGCAGCCGATATTTTCCTCGAAAATGATGTGTTTATTGAAACCGGACCGCATAAACACGCCGTTCAGCAGACCTTTTTCCTCTATGTGTGGGAACCGGGCGGCAATCGGGTTGAAATCGCCAATGCCGGTGCCCGCCTCATGTTAGCCCCGGATTGGAAACCCATTCGCTGGACAGAGGCCGAGCGCAAAAAGGGGCAGGCTTGGGGGCTCAAAACCGTGGAAAGCTTCCACACCCATGGCACACCGCCGGTTTGATAACCATTTTGAGCTATGCATACTCGACGCCGCCCCTCAAACCCTCTAAAGAGGTGGAGTGGTATAAAGAGTTTTATCCTTTTCCATGGATCTTGGCGGGCCTTTTGGCCCGTCTTTATTGAGAATGAGCGAATGAATCTCTGTCTGTCAG
>CAWUMW010000123.1:0-7052 GCA_963923415.1 uncultured Hyphomicrobiales bacterium
GTGTAAAATTGACCATGCGCTTAACTCCCTTTCTGCATCTGAACCGTTGTTGTTCTTAAGATCTTGGTTGTAAAAATCTTCATCTTTAAGACCTCTGCCTTAAACGCTCGTCCGTCCCGTTTGTTGAGGCCGCCAGACGAGTAATTTATTTTCAATTCGTGTCACAATGGCATCAACGACAAGCACAAAGGCAGCAAGAATGACCATTCCTGCAAACACACCTGTCGTATCAAATACACCTTCTGCTTCATGGATCATATAACCAAGACCTGCGGCAGAACCAAGATATTCTCCAACCACCGCCCCAACCAAGGCAAAGCCGACAGAGGTATGCAAGGAAGAAAACATCCAAGACAGAGCCGCTGGCCAATAGACATGTTTAAATAATTGCTGCTCGTTCATTCCCAACATCCGGGCATTTGCCAAAACCACTGGCGAAACTTCTTTCACGCCCTGATAGACATTGAAAAAGACAATGAAAAACACCAATGTCACACCCAAGGCCACCTTCGACCAAATGCCCAAGCCAAGCCACAGCATAAAAATCGGCGCCAAGACAACGCGGGGCAATGCATTGGCCATTTTCACATAAGGATCAAATACTGCATTGATGAAGGGTCGGCGCGCAAACCAGAACCCGATGATCACGCCACCCCCGGCACCAATTAAAAAAGCCAAAACTGTTTCTGTCAGCGTAATGCTCAAATGCTTCCAAATTAAAGGGCCAGAAAACAATTTGACGATCCGCAAAAAGACATCTGTTGGCGTTGAGAAAAAGAATTTCGGTAAAAAATAAATTCCAAAAATCGGCACTGTTGATCCGATATGCCAAATCAATAAAAACACGATGGCAACAAGGCATTGATAAACGAATAGACGGGTCTTGGTCATCACACCGCCCCTCCCTGATAGGTTTTCAGCACTTCCCTGCGCAATTGCTCCCAAATATTTTTATGCACGGCATGAAAGGCTGGATCGAGCCGCACATCCATCGCATCGCGCGGGCGGGTTAATTCAATCCGGTAATCTCCAATGATTGTCGCCGCAGGTCCCGAACTCATGATGATTACACGATCGGACAAGGCAATCGCCTCCTCAAGATCATGCGTGACAAACAACACCGCTTTTCTTTCACGCGACCAGAGGTCCAGCAGCAAATTCCCCATCATTTGCCGTGTCTGCGCATCCAAAGGACCGAAGGGTTCATCCATCAACAAAATCGGCGGATTTCGGATCAGCATTTGCGCCAGTCCAACGCGCTTGCGTTGTCCGCCTGAGAGTTGATGCGGATAGCGATCACCAAATCCCTTTAATCCGACATGGAGCAGCCATTCATCCGCTTGCGCTTGAGCTTTAAGGGGTGTTTCCCCACGCACCTCTAATCCGATCGCAATATTGTCGCGCGCTGTTTTCCAAGGCATCATCGCATCTTGCTGGAACAAATAGCCTGCTTGATCATTGATCCCCTGTAAAGCACGGCCAAATATTTCTACCTTGCCATGGGCTGGTTCGAGCAATCCGGCCGCAACATTCAACAAGGTTGATTTGCCGCAACCCGTCGGCCCGACAATAGAGACAAATTCACCCGCTTGCACCGCGAGATTGGCACCTGCAACAGCATGATAGCCCCCGGCCCCGCCATAAATAATATCGATGGAGTGCAATGAAACTGCTTGGCTCATGATCCGTCCCGATGATCCGTCCTGATAAGCCATACTGGCTTTTGTCATGCTATTCGACTTGCCAACACGAGTGAGGTCAAGGGCTAGACAAAAAAAGACCCCGCGGGCGGGGTCTTTCAATGATCATAATTGGAAATAGAGAAATATTTCCAATTAGTTCTTGGTTTTATCAACCAAGGCTTTTTCTTTGATCCATGGCATCATAGCCCGCAGACGTGATCCAACTTCTTCGATCTGATGAGCGGCATGGCGCGCACGGGTCGCTTTGAAGGAGGTTTGGCTGACCTTGTTTTCCAACATCCAATCCCGGGTAAATTTGCCGCTTTGGATATCAAACAAGACGCGCTTCATTTCCGCTTTTGTTTCGGAGGTAATGATCCGCGGGCCGGTGACATATTCACCATATTCTGCCGTATTCGAAATCGAATAATTCATGGTCGCAATGCCGCCTTCGAAAATCAAATCGACGATCAGCTTCACTTCATGCAAGCATTCGAAATAAGCCATTTCAGGGGCGTAGCCTGCTTCCACCAAGGTTTCGAAGCCTGCACGGATCAATTCAACCAGACCGCCGCACAACACAACCTGTTCGCCGAACAAATCGGTTTCGCATTCTTCCTTGAAGGTGGTTTCGATCACGCCTGCGCGCCCCCCGCCATTCGCTGAAGCGTAAGACAGGCCGATATCATGGGCATTACCAGAAGCGTCTTGGTGAATAGCGAGCAAAGACGGAACGCCACCACCGCGCTGATATTCAGAACGCACCGTGTGCCCCGGACCTTTTGGTGCCACCATCAGCACATCCAGATCAGCCCGCGGCTCGATCAAATTGAAGTGAACATTCAGACCATGTGCGAACATCAAGGCCGCACCTTTCTTCATGTTCTCAACCAAATGATCCCGATAAATGTCAGCTTGCAATTCATCAGGGGTCAGCATCATGACCACATCCGCCCATTTTGCGGCCGATGTCACATCCATGACTTTAAGGCCTTCCGCTTCTGCCTTTTTGGCAGACAGAGAACCGGGGCGCAGACCAATGGCGATTTCTTTCACACCCGAATCGCGCAAATTCAGCGCATGGGCATGACCTTGCGAGCCATAGCCGATAATGGCGACCTTTTTGGTCTTGATGAGGTTGATATCAGCGTCGCGGTCGTAATAAACGCGCATGGATGGCTCTCCTTGAACTGGATTTGATGTCATTTTCTGTGCCAGAGCGATTAAGCGTCATAGGCCGCAGAATCAAGTGTTAATTACGCGAAACCGACGCAATCTCGCATTGCCTCTCATTTTCCATCCCATAACAGCGGTAAAGTGGAGATCAGCAACAGCGCCGCCATCGCGTAATTAAAAAGCCGTAATCGCCACGGATCGGCCAGAAAACCGCGTAAACTGACCCCAAAACCAGCCCAAACAGCAACGCAGGGCAGATTAATGACCCCAAAAACTGCTGCGACCATCACAATGCTCAGCCAAAAAGGATCCGGGACGGTGTAAACGGTCATCGCGGTCAGGCCCATCGCCCAGGCTTTGGGGTTAACCCATTGAAACAACATCGCTTCGACAAAGCGCATCGGCCGTTTGCGGGCCTCGTTGCCGCCGCCTAAGCCGCCCGAACGGGCCAGCGCATAAGCCAAAAACAGCATATAAAGTCCTGATAAGACACGGAAAACCTCATATAGCAGTGGCTGCGCCAGCATGGCCACCCCCAGACCGGAACCAACCAGCACCAACATCACGGTAAAGCCGACCGAAATCCCCAACATATGCGGAATTGTCGGGCCAATCCCAAAATGAACGCCAGATGCCAGCAACATCATATTGTTCGGACCGGGGGTGACGGAGCTGACCACCGCAAACACACACAAGGCCCAAAACAGGTCGGGATCCATAAATAAGAAAGAAGGAAAATGATTTATAAGCATTGGAAAAACATCTTTCAAAATAAAACCCGCGCAAAAGAAAAATTCCACCGTTGTTCCGCGAAAGAAAATCGCTTTCCGCAATCACATTTTTGATATTTTAAAATAGACCCCCTATTCGGCACCGAAAAAGCCGAACCTGCGGAAAAGTCATGAAATGTCAAAACTCAGACCCGATCTCAGACGTGATGTCACAAGGGACTCGGGTTCAGCCACAAAAACCACACCCCTTTCCGTGCACCCAGACAGAGCCAAACCTGAGCCTCTTTGCCTCCTTCGAGGAAGGGAAAGTCATAAACAACTGGCGAGACGCCCACACCGCCATCCCGCCTGACAATCACCCGTCATCTGCTCGCGGGAGTCTCGATCTTGCAAGGTTTAGTGATCTTGCAAAGAGCCTTGATCTCACAAGCCTGCAAGACACCCCATGCAAGACAACACCCCATGCAAGACTTAGAACGTGCTGCGTGCCTAAAACGCCTCTGCCCCGCGCGCCATGGCGGCCACGCCGGTGCGGGAGACTTCAACCAAACCAACCTCCGTCAGCGTGCCCAAGAAGCGCTCGACCTCCTCCGACGTGCCGGTCATTTCGAAGATGAAGGATGTCAGGGTCGCATCCATGGTGCGGGCGCCAAAGGCTTCGGCAAGACGCAAAGCCTCGCGCCGCGCATCGCCCGTCCCCACCACTTTCACCAAAGCTAATTCGCGTTCGACAAACGCACCTTGGGCGGTCAAATCGCGCACCCGATGCACCGGCACCAGCCGCTCTAATTGATGGATGATCTGCTCGATCACCTGCGCGGTGCCCGTGGTGACAACGGTAATCCGCGACACATGTTTTTGATGTTCGGTTTCCGAAACAGTGAGGCTTTCGATATTGTATCCGCGCCCAGAAAACAAACCCGCAATGCGGGCTAAGACACCCGGCTCATTGTCAACCAGCACCGACAATGTATGCCGACGCGAAACCTGATGTTTGGGTGGATCGGAATAATGCGACTTCATGGCGTTTACTCTCTTTTTCTCGATAGTTAACTTGAAACAGGCAATAGAAAAGCACCGAGCACCGGCTCATCGGCTTCATCATGGGCCACCACCCAAGGTTCAGCCATGGCTTCTTGGTGCCACTGACGGAAGGCGGGCGACCCCAAAACAGCATCGCAATAGGCTTTGCTTGTCGCATCCACCGCAATTGAAAAGGTCACAAGCCGCGTCACCACAGGCGCAAACATCGCATCCGCTGCCGTAAAGGCTCCGAATAAAAACGGCCCCGCTCCCGAAGGTTTGCCATAAGTTGCAAGCGCTTTGTTCCACAGATGCGTGATGCGTGCGACATCTTTGGCCACTGCTTCGCCGCGCTCTTTCGCGGGGTGAATTTTACGCACATTCATCGGGCAAGCCTGACGCAACCCACGAAAACCGGCATGCATCTCATGCGCCATCGCACGCGCAAAAGCCCGTGCCCGCCGATCCTGCGGCCAAACTGCTTGATCGGGAAAGCGCTCAGCGAGATAATCCATGATCGCCAAAGATTCCCACACCGTCACATCCTCATCCACCAGAATGGGAACTGTTGACCCTGCCTGATAGGCATCAACGCGTGTGCGGAATTCGGGTGTATCCAGCAAAACAACATCCTCGACAAAAGGGATGCCGAGCATCTTCATCAAAATCCATGGCCGCAACGACCAAGACGAATAGGCTTTATTGGCAATGACCAGTTTCATGCGCGTCTCTCCTGACGGGCCGTCGTCTGCGAGAGCACAAAATCTACAGCGGCCCGTGCGTGCAATTTTGCTGTATCATACACACAACACCCACAGTCCTCTGGCGTCAAAAGCAGCCCGATTTCCGTGCACGCAAACACAACGCCATCCGCACCTTGGCCAATCCCTTGATGCACACAGTCTAGAAAATAAGCCCGTGCCGCTGGATCAAAAATCCCGCGCACCAATTGCGAAAAAATAACCCGGTTAATCTCACCCCGCGCCTCAGCCTCTGGCACCTTAACCTTTATCCCGTAATGCTGCTGCAAATAAGCACTATAAAAACTGTCTTCCATGACCGTTTGCGTCGCCAGCAACAAAGGGGTTTTTGCCCCCTCTTTTTGCAAGGCTTGCCCCAACGCATCGGCAATATGCAAAAGCGGCACCGAACAGGCCGATTGCACCGCAGGCGCAACCCGGTGCATCAGGTTGGAACAAATCAAAAGGCCGTCAGCCCCAGCCTTTTGCAAGGCCAAGCCTGCCTCTGCCAATCGTTGTCCGGCCTCCGGCCATCCAGCGGGGGTTTGCAAAGCGGCAATGTCGGCAAAGTCAAAACTGTGCATCAGGATGCGCGCAGAATGCAGGCCGCCCAGAGCATCCCGCACGCCACGATTGATCTCGGCATAATAGGTTGCCGTAGACTCCCAGCTCAGACCGCCGATCAAGCCGATAGTTTTCATGGGATCAGACCAATGCCTTGCCCTTGCTATCAATGACTTGGCCAATATCTTGCGCGACATCAGCCAAAATCATTTCATTATGCGCCTTGCCCGATGGGATCATCGGGAAGCAATTTTCTTTCTTGTCAACGAGGCAATCAAATACCACAGGCAAGGGGCTATCGATCATCTCTTGAATGGCCGCATCAAGCTTATCAGGATCAGAACAGCGTATCCCCTTGGCACCATAGGCCTCAGCGAGTTTGACAAAATCCGGCAGACTTTCTGAATAGCTTTCGGAATAGCGCGACCCGTGCAGCAACTCCTGCCACTGACGCACCATGCCCATATATTCATTGTTGAGGATGAAAATCTTAACCGGCAACCGATACTGCATGGCTGTCGATAATTCCTGAATATTCATCTGGATGGAGGCCTCACCCGCAATGTCAATCACCAAAGCGTTCGGATGGGCCAATTGCGCACCAATAGCAGCCGGAAAACCATAACCCATCGTGCCCAAACCACCCGATGTTAACCACCGATTGGGATCATCGAAATGGAAATATTGCGCCGCCCACATTTGATGCTGTCCAACTTCCGTTGTCACATACACATCCCGGTCTTTCGTCAATTCATAAAGACGCTCAATCGCATATTGCGGCTTAATGGTTGGGCCTGACTGGTTATAGGCCAGACATTGGCGCGCCCGCCATTGCTTGATCTGTTCCCACCACGCGGCCAGCGCCTTGCTGTCGGTCGATGGATTGGTTTTTTTCCATTGCGCCAACATATCCGACAACACATTGGCACAATCACCAATAATGCCAATATCGGCTTTCACATTTTTGTTGATCGATGAAGGATCAATATCAATGTGAATTTTTTTCGACTTCGGCGCAAAAGCATCCAGCCGCCCGGTGATGCGATCATCAAACCGCGCCCCAACGCAGACCATGACATCACAATCATGCATGGTCAGATTGGCTTCATAGGTTCCGTGCATGCCCAACATGCCGA
>CAWUMW010000124.1:0-6969 GCA_963923415.1 uncultured Hyphomicrobiales bacterium
CGTCGGCAGCGTCAGATGTGTATAAGAGACAGGTTTTCTCCTTGCTCGTCTTTGCCGCAGCAGTTTTAGACGCGCTTGCTTTAGATGAGGCCGTTTTTGCACTTGCTTTCGCCGCCGACGCCTTTTGCGGGGCGACAGCGGCTTGAGCTGCGCTGGTTTTATCCGCTGTTTTGGCCGTTTTTGCTTTAGCTTTGCTGGCTGTGTCTGTTGCAGGTTTTTTTGCCGTAGCGGTTTTTCCCGCAGCGGCTTTTTTGGTTGCTGCTTTCTTGGTCTTCGGTGCTGCACGCGTGCTGGCTTTTTTGGTCGTTTTGCCGCCCCCTTGCGCTTGGCGCGCAGCGATCAGATCCACCGCCTCAGCCAGCGTTAATTGTGTCGGATCTTTGTCCTTCGGGATGGTCGCATTCACTCCATGATAGGTCACATAGGGGCCATAGCGACCATCTTTCAAGGTAATGTCGCCGCCTTCTGGATGCGCGCCCAACACTTTGCCCGGGGCAGCAGCGGCACCAAAGCGCCGTCCCCCTTTGCCGCTTTCTTTGGCGATGATCAAATCAATGGCGCGATTGGCGCCGATTGTTAACACGTCATCACCGCTTCCCAAATTGGCATAGACTTTTCCATGCTGCACATAAGGCCCAAAGCGGCCAATGCTTGCTAGAATAGGTTCGCCCGATTCAGGATGGCGCGCCACTTCCCGCGGCAAAGACAATAATAATTGCGCCATTTCAAAATCAACTTGGCTCTTGTCTGTGCCTTTGGGGAGTGATTGGCGTTTGGGCTTTTCACCTTCACCTAATTGCACATAGGGTCCAAAGCGGCCATCACGCAAGGTCACGTCGAAACCGGTTGTCGGGTCTTTGCCCAAAACGCGTGGCCCATTTGCCTGCCCATCGGCGGTGGCTGCGTCCCCATCACCATTCGCACCGAGTTGGCGGGTATATTTACATTCGGGATAATTCGAACACCCAATAAAAGAACCAAATTTGCCAAGTCTTAACGACAGCTTGCCAGCCTGACAGGATGGGCAGCTGCGCGGATCACTGCCATCAGCGCGCGGCGGGAAAATATGCGGGCCCATCGCCTCATCTAACGCATCCAAAACCTGCGTAATCCGCAGTTCGGACGTGTCTTCAAGCGCTGCAGAAAACTCAGTCCAGAACCGCCGCATCACATCTTTCCAAAACAGCTCGTTGTTGGAAATGCGGTCGAGGTCTTCTTCCAGCGCTGCTGTGAAATCATATTCCACATAGCGGGCGAAAAAATTGCCGAGAAAAGCAGTCACAATCATGCCTTTGTCGGTGGCATAAAGGCGCTTTTTCTCAAGCAGCACATAATCGCGGTCTTTCAGCGTGGCGAGAATAGAGGCATAGGTCGAAGGGCGACCAATGCCTAATTCTTCCATCCGCTTCACCAAGGAAGCTTCCGAGAAGCGCGGCGGCGGCTCGGTGAAATGCTGTTCGGCTTTGATGTCTTTGGCTGTGAGAGGATCACCGCCGCTGACAGGCGGTAACCGCCGATGATCGTCATCGTCTGCCTCATCATCACGCGATTCCGTGTAGAGCTTCAGGAAGCCTTCAAATTTGATGACCTGCCCGCTGGCGCGCAAATCGAGTACGCGCTTGCCTGCATGGGCTGAAATCTCGATGGTGGTCCGCTCAAGTTCGGCGGATTCCATTTGACTGGCCAAGGTCCGCTTCCAGATCAATTCATAAAGTTTGGCTTGCTCAGGGTCGAGCAGTCGCGCCATCTGTGCAGGCTTGCGGCTCATATCGGTGGGGCGAACCGCTTCATGGGCCTCTTGGGCATTTTTAGCTTTGGTTGTGTATTTGCGCGGAACGCGGGGCAGATAAAGACTGCCAAATTCTTTTTCGATCGTATTGCGACAGGCTTGAACGGCTTCCGGGGCCATATCCACCCCATCGGTTCGCATATAGGTGATCAGGCCAACGGTTTCCCCGCCAATGTCAATGCCTTCATAAAGGCGTTGGGCCAGTTGCATGGTCCGGGCTGGCGAAAGACCAAGCTTGCGGCTGGCTTCTTGCTGCAAGGTTGAGGTGGTAAAGGGCGGGTAGGGATGACGTTTGGCGGGCTTGGACTCGACACTGTCAACCCGATACTGGGCCTCTAACAGCGCGCTCCGCAAGGCTTCGGCCTGCGCCTGTGTGCCGATGTCGAGACGGCCAATCTTGTCACCATCTGCTCCAACCAAGCGGGCTTCAAAGGTGCCGCCCACTTTTGTTTCCATCTGCGCGGTCAAAGACCAATATTCTCGTTTGATGAAGGTGTCGATTTCACGCTCACGTTCGCAGACCAGCCGCAACGCAACCGATTGCACGCGCCCTGCGGACCGCGCTCCGGGTAACTTGCGCCACAAGACCGGCGAGAGTTTAAAGCCGACCAGATAATCAAGGGCACGGCGCGCCAAATAGGCATCAACAAGGCCTTGATCAATGGTGCGCGGGTGGCGCATGGCCTCCATCACCGCATCGCGGGTAATGGCGTTGAAGGTCACCCGTTCAACGGGTGTTTCTTTAAGGGCGCGTTTTTGTTTGAGTGTTTCGACAATATGCCAGCTGATCGCTTCGCCTTCGCGGTCCGGGTCGGTGGCGAGAATGATGCGGTCGGCTGCTTTGGCAGAGGCCGCCATTTCCGACACCCGCTTGCTGGCCTTGCCATCCACTTCCCACAGCATGGCAAAATCATTTTGCGGATCAACCGATCCGTCTTTCGGGGGCAAATCACGAATATGGCCAAAAGAGGCAACGACTTCATAGTCTTTGCCCAGATATTTATTGATTGTCTTGGCTTTAGCCGGAGATTCTACAATAACCAGTTTCATGAAAAGTCCTTTGATCCCGAGCTGGGAGGAGGGAAATGTGGGCGGATAAGTGCTGGAACATTGGCCCGCTGTCAAATCCGATCTAGGGGGCTGCTGTCAAGTTTTACGCAAAAATTGCTGCTTGCCCCCCCCAATTCAGGGCGGGATAGCGGTCGGGGGGACTTGCATCGGGTCTCAATTGAACCTATGGCTAAGCCACACATGTGATTGGGATTTTATGACAATTTTGGCTCGTTTTCCGCATCGGCATTTGTTGGGGATTGAGGGGCTCTCCCCTCAGGATATTAGCATTTTGTTGGATTTGGCCGATCAGGCCGTTGAAATCTCCCGTCAAGTTGAGAAGAAAAAGGCCAGTTTGCGCGGCCGCACCCAAATCAATCTTTTTTTTGAGGCCTCGACTCGCACGCAATCCTCATTCGAACTGGCTGGGAAACGGCTGGGCGCGGATGTGATGAATATGGCTGTTGCGTCCTCCTCCATCAAAAAAGGCGAAACCCTGATCGATACCGCGATGACGCTCAATGCCATGCGTCCGGATCTGATTGTGGTGCGTCATCATGCCGCAGGCGCGGTGCAGTTGCTTGCGCGCAAGGTTGATTGTTCTGTGATCAATGCGGGTGATGGCGCGCATGAACATCCCACACAAGCTTTGTTGGATGCTTTGACGATCCGACGCAACAAGGGCCATTTGCGGGGTCTGGTGGTGGCCATTTGCGGCGACATTCTCCATTCGCGGGTCGCGCGATCGAATTTGATTTTATTGAATGCGATGGGCGCAGAGGTGCGCGTTGTTGGGCCTTCGACTCTGTTGCCAAGTGGTATTGAGCGCATGGGCGCGAAGGTCTTTACCTCCATGCGGGAGGGATTGCGCGATGCTGATATTGTGATGATGTTGCGTTTGCAACGGGAGCGGATGAATGGCTCCTTCGTGCCTTCAGTTAAAGAATATTTTCACTATTATGGTTTGGATGCTGAAAAACTCAGTTTCGCCAAACCCGATGCCTTAGTAATGCATCCGGGGCCGATGAATCGGGGTGTGGAAATCGCCTCGGATATCGCAGATGGTGCGCAATCTTTGATCCGTGAACAAGTTGAAATGGGTGTTGCCGTGCGGATGGCCGTTCTTGAGGCGTTAGCCGCCCATTTGCCGAATGGGTGACCCCGTGAAAGATCAACACCGCCCCCTTTTGATCACCCATGCGCAGCTGGTCGATCCGGCAAGCGGTGTTGTATCGCAAGGCTCGATTGCCATTCAAGACGGTGTCATTGCAGCCCTCGGGGCGGCCATTGATCCGCATGCTGTTCCTGATGGGGCGCGCCACATTGATGCGAAAGGACGCGTTGTTGCACCGGGTCTGATTGACCTGCGCGCATTTGTTGGTGAGCCGGGACATGAATATCGGGAAACGCTGGCCTCTGCCTCGAAAGCGGCGGCGGCAGGTGGTGTCACCACGGTGGTGACTATGCCAGATACCCATCCTGTCGTTGATGATCCGGCGGTGGTGGATTTTCTGATGCGCCGCGCACGGGATACAGCACAGGTGCATATGCTGCCTGCCGCAGCCTTAACCAAAGGCATGCAAGGGCAGGAAATGACCGAATTTGGTCTCTTGAAAGAGGCCGGGGCTGTGTTCATGACCGATGCGCGACGGGCCGTGGCGGATCCGCTGGTGATGCGCCGCGCCTTAACCTATGCGCGTGATTTTGGCATTTTGCTGGTTCAGCATGTTGAGGATTTGCGGCTGGCCGGTGGGGTGATGAATGAGGGCGAATTGGCATCGCGGCTTGGGCTAGCGGGTATTCCGCGCGAGGCTGAAACGCTCATGCTGGAACGCGATATGCGCCTCGTGCGGCTCACCTCTGGCCGCTATCATGCAGCGATGATTTCCTGTGCTGATTCTGTGGAGATCATGCGGCGGGCGCGGCAGGATGGACTCGCTGTTTCGTGCGGGGTGTCGATTAATTCTTTGACATTGAATGAAAATGATATCGGCCCGTATCGGACATTTTTAAAGTTGTCGCCGCCCTTGCGGACGGAGCCGGATCGGCAAGCCGTGATTGCAGCGCTGGCCGATGGTTTGATTGATGTGATTGTTTCTGATCATGATCCGCAGGATGTTGAGGCCAAGCGCCAACCTTTTGCAGAATGTGCGAATGGGGCGGTCGGTTTGCAAACCTTATTGTCTGCCGCACTGCGTCTGGTGCATGCGGGTGATCTGCCTTTGATTAAAATTTTAACAGCTTTGTCGACCCGTCCAGCGGATTTATTAGGCTTGCCGCAGGGGCGTTTGCAGGTTGGGGCACCCGCTGATTTGATCCTGTTTGATCCGGATGAGCCCTATGTGCTTGATCCCGCAAACTTGCATTCCTTGTGTCACAATACCGCTTATGATCAGGCGCGCTTGCAAGGTGTTGTCTATCTGACCATGGTTGGCGGACGGATCGTGCATGAGGCGGAGGTGGGGCTGTGATGCCCGACCTTTCGCTCTGGATCAGTGAACCTTTGGTTCAGGCCTTGCTTGTGGCCGTGCTGAGCTATCTTTTGGGGTCGGTGCCGTTTGGCTTGGTTCTTACGCATTTGGCGGGGTTGGGAGATATTCGCGCCATCGGGTCAGGCAATATCGGCGCGACCAATGTGTTGCGAACGGGAAAAAAATCACTGGCGCTTGCCACATTGTTTCTCGACGGCATTAAAGGCGCTGTGGCGGTTTTATTGATCCGGGACGCCCAGTTGCAGGAGTGGTCGATGTTGGCCGCTGCAGCGGCCTTTTTGGGGCATCTCTTCCCACTCTGGTTGCGGTTTCAAGGCGGCAAAGGGGTGGCCACGTTGGTTGGCCTGCTGGCTGTCGTGTTTTGGCCTGCCGCACTGGCCTTTATTGGGATTTGGCTTGGTACAGCCTATTTTTTCCGTTACTCTTCCTTGTCGGCTTTGGTGGCGAGTGTCGCCATGCCGCCTATCTTATTGGCGTTTTCGAGCGGTTCCGAGGCCCTTGTTTTCGCGTTCCTCGTTGGGTTGGTGTGGTTAAGACACAGAGCCAACATTGCCCGTTTATGGGCCGGAACCGAGAGCAAGATCGGAGAGAAGGCTTGAAGGGTGACCCAACCGCGATAAATTCGTCAGATTTTTCTTTAACGGACCAGCAGAAACTGGATTGGTTGCGCTTAATTCGCACCGAGGGCGTTGGTCCGCGTCTTTTCCAAACCTTGATCAATCGGCATGGTGGGGCGGCAGCCGTGTTAGAGGCTTTGCCGGACTTGGCACGCAGCAGAGGCCCGATCACCGTGTGCAGTGTTGCGCAAGCCGAACAGGAATGGGCGCGCATTCAGCGCGATGGTGCGCAGCTGGTGGCGTTGGGGGAGGCCTTGTATCCGCCTTTGTTAGCAGAGATCGACGCCCCGCCTCCTTTGCTGACGGTAAAAGGGCAGGTCGGGCTCATGCGCGAACGCGCACTTGCGATTGTTGGATCACGCAATGCATCGGCGGCAGGCTTAAAAATGGCGGAGCGGTTGGCGCATGATTTGGGCCGCTCGGGCTTTGTGATTGTGTCGGGCTTAGCGCGCGGTATTGATGGGCGTGCGCATGCAACGGCCTTGCAGCGCGGCACGATGGCCATTCTAGCGGGCGGGATCAATAAAATTTATCCTGCGGAACATACCGCCCTTTATGAGCAGATTGCGACAGAGGGCGTGTTGATCAGTGAAATGCCCTATGGATGGGAACCGCGCGGGCGTGATTTTCCACGTCGCAATCGGATTATATCGGGCCTGTGTCGCGGTGTTGTGGTGGTGGAGGCTGCAGAGCGCTCAGGCTCGTTGATAACCGCGCGCTTTGCATTGGAACAAGGGCGTGAGGTTTTTGCAGTGCCCGGATCACCCCTTGATCCGCGTGCGGGCGGCACCAATCATTTATTGCGCCATGGAGCGACATTTATTACCGAGGCGGCCCATATTGAAGAAGCGTTGCGTAATTTCATGGGTGAGGATACGTGGCAACCATCGCCGCATCGGGTCACAGAAAATGATGCGCCCGACCGTGAGCCCTTATGGGATGAATTTGATTTTCTGATGGAAGAGGTCTCCGCCCCGACGGTGATACGCGAAACCCCAGAAACACGCTATCGGGGCGGAGA
>CAWUMW010000125.1:0-6868 GCA_963923415.1 uncultured Hyphomicrobiales bacterium
AGGGGATCTGCAACATTTCCAAAATGCCCTGCATCACCCCATCTTCACCAAACCGTCCATGTAACGCATTAAACGCCACATCGGGTTTGAGCGCAGCCAGAGCCTGCGCCACATCATGCCCCACATCCAGCCGCGAAACGCGATAGCCCTGCCCTTCAAGCGCTGTGGCGCAAGCAGCCCCCGACCATAAACTGACCGGGCGTTCTGCGGACAACCCGCCCATCAAGACTGCCACATGCGTGCTCATGCGATTGATCCATCCTTTGTAAAGGGTTGAGGGCTGATCATCGGATCTGGCTCGCCCAACCGCTTAATTTCCCATTCCAGCGTGACACCCGTTGTTTCAGCAACCCGACGCCGCACTTCTTCACCCAGCGCCTCAATATCGGTTGCGGTTGCACCGTCTTCGGCAACCAGAAAATTACAATGCAAAACCGACACCTGAACCGCACCACAGCGCAAGCCCCGGCATCCCGCTTGATCAATCAATTGCCACGCTTTCAGCGTCACAGGCGCGGTGTGATCGGTTGGGTTTTTAAAGGTCGAGCCGCCTGTGCGCGTATTAACGGGCTGCGTTGCAGCCCGCTCTGCTGAAATGCGGGCCATATCCGACTGGATCGCCTCCCGATCACCGGGCTGGGTTTGCAACACCGCCTCCGTGATCACCACCCCTTCAGGCAGACTGGCATGCCGATAAGAAAAATGCAGATCATCCGGCCATAACCGCACGATGCGTCCTGTTCTGTCGACGCCTTGCGCAAAGGCAAAGACCTGCGCCAATTCGCCCCCATAGGCGCCGCCATTCATGGCGACCGCACCGCCGATGCTGCCCGGAATGCCGCGCAAAAAAGCAAGGCCCGCTAATCCTGCATCAGCAGCAAAGCGCGCAACCTTCACATCCGCTGCCGCAGCCCCGGCCCGGATGCGATGACCGGGCAGTTTTTCAATCTCCTGAAACTGCCGCCCCAAACGCACAACAAGGCCAGCAATGCCGCCATCCCGCACCAACAGATTTGACCCCATGCCAATCACGGTTAAAGGAATTTCGGCTGGCAAGCCCGCCATTAAAACGGCCAGATCGGCTTCATCCATGGGCTCATAATAAGCCTGTGCAACACCCCCCACCCGAAACCAGGAAAAAGATTGCATCGACACCTGCGCGCTTAATGCGCCCCGCAGATGCGGCATCCTCTCCCGTAAATAAGGGGTGATGTCCTCCCAGTCCCTCATTCGGCCTGATCCAATGCAGCCAGTTCAGCGGGCAATGCATAGGCCCATTGCGTGATGGTGCCTGCGCCCAAACAAATCACATAATCCGTCGCGCCGATCATCGGACGCAGCAGCGGCGCCAAAGACTGCGGATCAGGGAGTGCTAAGACATGTTGATGGCCATGCGCTTTGACGGCCTGCACGAGCCCCTCTTTATCCACACCGGGCAGTGGAGCCTCACCCGCGGCATAGACATCGGCCACGATCACGCAATCTGCATCATTAAAACAACTGGCAAATTGTTCGAATAAAGCCTGCAAGCGCGAATAACGATGCGGCTGGACAACCGCAACCACCTTGCCTTGCGTTGAAGCGCGCGCCGCGCGCAACACCGCCGCAATCTCCACCGGATGATGACCGTAATCATCGTAAATGGACGCACCATTCCAATGGCCGGTCAATGTAAAGCGACGCTTGACGCCGCCAAAACTTTTTAACCCGGTGCGGATCGCCTCAACCCCCATGCCCAAATGAAACGCCACGGCAATGGCGGCCGTCGCATTCAATGCATTGTGATGGCCGGGCATGGGCAGTTCGAGCCCATCAATATCGGTGATCAATCCAGAGGCGCGATCTCTGACTTTGACGTTAAAACGCGACCGCCCCCCCGATAGATCAAGCGCTGACAAACGCACATCGGCTTGCGGATTTTCACCATAGGTGATGATGCGCCGATCCTCGATCCGTCCCACCAATTCCTGCACTGTTGGATGATCTAAACACATCACCGCAAAACCGTAAAAAGGCAGGTTCTCAACAAAAGTCCGAAACGCCTCTTTGATCGCCTCAAAAGTTTTGAAATGATCAAGATGTTCGGGATCAATATTGGTGATCACCGCAATATCCGCAGGCAGTTTTAAAAAAGTGCCGTCCGATTCATCTGCCTCCACCACCATCCAGTCCCCATCGCCCAACCGCGCATTGGTGCCATAGGCATTGATGATCCCGCCATTGATGACGGTGGGGTCAAATTTGCCCGCATCGAGCAAGGTCGCCACCAAAGACGTCGTGGTGGTTTTGCCATGGGTTCCGGCAATGGCGACACATTGTTTCAACCGCATCAATTCGGCCAGCATTTCCGCGCGCCGCACAACAGGAAGACGTTGTTCGCGTGCCGCCAGCAATTCAGGATTATCGCGCTTGATCGCGGTGGAGACCACCAACACATGCGCCCCATCAATATTCTTGCCGGTATGGCCGATATAAATCGGAATCCCTTTCTCGCGCAGCCGTTTCACATTGGCATTGTCGGAGGCATCCGAACCTTGCACCCGATAACCAAGATTATGCAGCACTTCGGCAATCCCCGACATGCCGATTCCGCCAATGCCGACAAAATGAATAGGGCCCAATTCGCTCGGTAGTTTCATCGCGTTTTAACGTCTTTCTTGTTTGGCAACCGACAGCACAAGATCTGCCAATCGCTCCGCTGCATCAGTAATCGCTAAGGCCTGCGCCGCATCGGCGGATTTTTGCAACCCCGCCGCATCGACCAACCGCCGACCCAGCCAATCCGCTAACCAAGCCGGTGTAAAATCAGATTGCGCAATCACATCGGCGCCACCTGCTTGCGCTAAAAAATTTGCATTAGCCGCCTGATCTTGATCAAGCGCCCCCGGATAAGGCACCAACAATGAGGGCCGTCCGAGTGCTGCAAGTTCCGCAACCGTTGAGGCGCCCGCCCGCCCGATCACCAAATGCGCCCAGGCCATATGCGCCGGCAAATCAGCAAAAAATGTGGCCAATTCGGCACGAATAGCAGCCTTGTCATAAACAGCCCGACAAGCGTCAAGATCCTCTGCCCGCGCTTGATGGATCACCCGCAACCGATGTCGTAAAGCGGGGGCGAGCTGCGCGAGGGCCGCAGGCACCGTCTCGCTCATAATGCGCGCGCCAAGCGATCCTCCGGTGATCAAAATCCTGATTTCACCCTCTGGCAAAGGAGGGTGATAAGGGGTCCGCGCCGCCAAGACTTTAGGCCGCAAGGGATTGCCTGTTTTATGCAGTAGCTTTTGATCAGATGGCTTAAGGCCTGACACCTGCGCAAAACATGTGGCGATGGCTGCGACATGCGCCGCCAAAAAGCGATTGGCGCGCCCCATCACGGCATTTTGCTCATGCAACACAGCGGGAATATGCAAATGCGCAGCCGCAACCAAAGGCGGTACGGTTGGATAGCCGCCAAATCCCACAACACAGAGTGGATCAAGGCGTCGCAACAGCGCTTTGGCTTGCAAAAAGCCACGTCCCAAAGCGACCAACGCTTTGGCTTTCGACCACAGCCCCCGAGTCACCGGTGTTGCTGATTCAATCACATGCATGTCTTGGGATGCAAATTGCGTGGTCAAAGCGCGCGCCCGATGATCGGTCAGCAGCGCCACGCGATAGCCGCGCGCTTTCAACGGCTCTGCCAATGCCTCCGCAGGGAAAAGATGGCCCCCTGTTCCTCCAGCCACCACAACAATCAGCGGTTGCGTGCTCATACCCGCTCCCCGGCAAACGGGGCCTGATAGGCCGGATAAGGGTCATGCGTAAAAAATTCAGCCCGGGGTCTTTTGCGCGTGACGGCCAGCAAAAAGCCCATCCCGAGCGCCAGCGAAATCAACGACGACCCGCCATAGGAAATAAACGGCAAGGTCATGCCCTTGGCTGGCATAAGCTGCACATTCACCGCCATATTGATGACCGATTGCACACCAAACAGCATCACCAGTCCCGCCGCCGCCAAGCGGCAAAAAGGATCTTCATGCCGGCGCGCCAAAACCAGCCCACGCAACACAACAATCATGAACAACAGCAAGACCAAAAGACAAACGATAATGCCAAATTCTTCTGCCGTGACTGCAAAAATAAAATCGGTGTGACTATCAGGCAAAATTCGTTTGACCGTCCCTTCCCCGGGCCCTTTGCCAAACCAACCGCCCTGCATAAAACTTTCATAAGCATTATCGACCTGAAAAGTATCGCCTGATTGTTTATCGCTAAACCGATCAATCCGCGCCCGCACATGCGGCAAAAAGCGATAGGCAGCCAAAAGCCCTACAACACCAACACCTGAAAAGCCGACAACCCAAAAAATATGCAGGCCCGACAAAAACACCAATCCACCCCAGCAAATCGCCATTAACCCAGTTTGGCCAATATCAGGCTGCAAGGCGATTGGCACCAAAGTGGCCAATAACAAGACAAAGCCAATGGCATTGCCCGGCAAATCGCGCCGCCGCCCGCCTTCTGAAAAAGCCCATGCCACCAACACCACAAAGGCCGGCTTCAAAAATTCCGAAGGTTGGATGCTCATGCCCGCAATATTCACCCAGCGGCGCGCGCCTTTGACTTCTACGCCCCACATCAAGGCTATAAAAACCAAAGCCAAGGAGCCAAGATAAACCAGTAAAGCTGCCCGTCGCACATGGCGCGGGGTCATGAAGCTCACCAAGACCATCACCAAAGCGGCGGGAATCATGAACAAGATCTGGCGTTTGACGAAGTGAAATTGCGGCAGGCCGAGACGGTCTGCCACCGCAGGCGATCCGGCCAGACATAAGATGATCCCGCCCAACATCAGCCCTAAAATCAACCCGAGCAACACACGATCAACCGTGCGCCACCAATCGATTAACGGCGAGCGTTCAATGCGCGATGCCATGCGAAGCCTCTTGCTGTGAGTGTGGGGTGGAACCGAAGGGAACAAAATCCGGTTCGGCCTCGGCCAAGGCGCGCATCCGCGCCCCGCGCACCTCAAAATTTGGAAACTGATCATAAGACGCACAAGCAGGCGACAATAATACGACTGGTTCTTTCGCATGGCGATCCGCCCGCGCATCCGCCACGGCATCGGCAAAAGCCTGATCCAAAGTGCCGCTATGGGTGACCCGAACTGTATCGGGCAATTGTGATTGAAACAGCGCCGCCGCTTTGCCGATCAGATAGACATGGGCGAGACGATCAAAATAAGGAGCCAGACTGGCAATGCCGCCTTCTTTGGCAACGCCGCCGATAATCCAGTAAATATCACGCGGATAACTCGCCAAAGCCACAGCCGCCGAGTCTGCATTGGTGGCTTTTGAATCATTGACAATCAGCACCGGCCCGATCTGTCCCAGCACCTCCATACGGTGGGCAAGTCCGGGAAAAGTTTTCAAGCCTTCCATAATGGTTTGCGGCGGCACGCCCAAAGCCGTCACACAGGCAATTGCCGCTGCGGCATTTTGCGCATTATGGGTACCGCGCAACGTCGCCAGTCCGGCCAGCGGAAACAGGGTTTCATGTCCCTGCGCGTCCCGCGCAACCACATCCGTGCCGCGCAACGCGAGTCCTGCCCCTGCGTCAAGTCTTGCCCCTGCGTCAAGTCCTGCCCCCGCGCCATCCCCCTGCATTGCAAAGGGGATCACAATGCGGCCCGCCGCACGACAGCGCTCGGCAATCGCACGACACCACGCATCATCCTGTCCGATCAGCGCCAATGCAGAGGCCGCCACAAGACGCTCCTTGATGGCGGCATAGGCGGCCATCGTGCCATGGCGGTCGAGATGATCGGGGGTCAGATTGGTCAGGATTCCAATGCCCGGAGCCAGCGAGGGGGTGAGATCAATTTGAAAGCTCGAACACTCAATGACATGGACGCAAGAGTGTGACGGCACCGGCAAAGACAAAATCGCGGTCCCAATATTGCCGCCCATCGCCACATCACGCCCTGCATGCCGCAACAGATGCGCAATCAAAGCAGTGGTGGTAGATTTACCATTGGTGCCAGTAATCGCCACAAAAGGGGCATCGGGACATATCCGGGCCCGTTCGCGGCAAAACAATTCGATATCACCGACTATCTCAACGCCTGCTGCTTTTGCCACGGCGACAACCGGATGCGGGGTCGGATGGGTTAAAGGCACTCCGGGCGACAGCACCAGCGCCCCATAGCCTCCAAGCCCATGGATCAAGGGATCAACCGCCTCAAAACCAGCCGCTTGCGCTTTGTCACGGGCCGCGGCCCCGTCATCCCACACCGTCACCACAGCCCCGCCCGCGCGCAAAGCCTCAGCGGTTGCAAGGCCCGAACCACCCAAGCCAAAAACAGCAACGGTGCGACCAGCCATCGTGGTAACAGGCGTCATGGAGATCCTCAAAAGCAACAAAGCAGCGCGAAGAGCAACCAATGCGCCAAGACTCTTTACTTTTGCTTAATAAAGCCAAAAGGAGCGTGAAAAAGAACACGCCGCAGCCCCTCATGACCCGCTTTAAAAGGTTAACGAAGTTTTAACGTCGCCAGTCCTGCCAAAGCCAAGACGACCGCAATAATCCAAAACCGCACCACCACCTGCGGTTCGGACCATCCAAGCTGTTCGAAATGATGGTGGATCGGCGCCATGCGAAACACACGCTTACCCGTCAGCTTGAAGGAAGCCACTTGAATAATCACCGACAGCGCTTCCAAAACAAACAGGCCACCAACAATAGCGAGTACGATCTCGTGTTTGGTGGCGACCGCAATCGCGCCAAGCAAACCGCCCAAAGCCAGCGATCCGGTATCGCCCATAAAGATCTGGGCCGGCGGGGCGTTAAACCACAAAAAGCCCAAACCCGCACCTAAAAGCGCGCCGCA
>CAWUMW010000126.1:0-6862 GCA_963923415.1 uncultured Hyphomicrobiales bacterium
CCTGACCAGTCACCGTCCTCACTCGTGGCCAACAAGGAACAGCCCGCTAAAGAACAGTCCAACAAAGAGGCCATGCGCGACCGGGATGAGAAAGCCCTATGTCTCACCTCGCATGAGGCGCGTATGCTGGTGGAGCGCGGTGAGGTGATCGCCTTGCACAAAGCCATTAAGCTGGTGCGCGGCCAGCGGATGGTTGAAATCCTCAAGGCTCGCTTATGCCCGCAGCAGGATCGGTTGATTTATCTCCTAACGGTGCTAGACAAAAACAGTCAAATCAGTGTTGTGACGCTGGATGCCCGGTCCGGGCAAATAGTAAGCAATCCGTAAGGAATGCGGGAGAGAGATGTGCGTTTGCTGGTTGTCGAAGATGATAAAGACCTCAACAGGCAATTATGCGCAGCGCTGGAAGATGCGGGTTATGTCGTTGATCGCGCCTATGATGGCGAAGAAGGCCATTTTTTAGGCGATACCGAACCCTATGATGCGGTGATCCTTGATATGGGCTTGCCGCATCAGGATGGGGCATCTGTTTTACATGCATGGCGCGAGGCGGGGCGGGTGATGCCGGTTCTTATCTTGACCGCGCGCGACCGCTGGAGCGATAAGGTCAATGCGTTTGATGCCGGTGCGGATGATTATGTCACCAAGCCCTTTCATCTCGAAGAGGTTTTAGCGCGGGTGAGGGCGTTGCTGCGCCGTGCTGCGGGACATGCGCGTTCGGAATTGGTGTGTGGTCCGTTGGTACTTGATACGCGCAATGGCCGGGTGAGTGTGAATGGCAATCCGGTGCGGCTGACATCGCATGAATATCGGTTGATCGCTTATTTGATGCATCATCAGGGTCGGATCATTTCGCGTAGCGAGATCATTGACCATCTCTATGATCAGGATTTTGATCGCGACTCGAATACGATTGAAGTTTTTGTGGGGCGTATTCGCAAAAAATTAGGCGTGGATATGATCGAGACCGTGCGCGGTCTTGGATATCGCCTGGATCGGCCGGAGGCCTCCTAGACGTGCGCCATGTGTTCTCCCAAGCGTCCCTTGCACAGCGTTTGACCGTGGGGGCTTTGGTCTCAAGTTTTACGGTGTTATTGGCGGCAGGTCTCATTCTCTCTCACATCCATCGACAAGCCACGGAGCGGGCTTTTGATGAGCGGTTGACGGTTTATTTGCAGGCTTTGTCGGGGAGTCTGGCCTCGCCTTTGGATCAGGACCGCTCCGATCCCAGCGATTTAGGAGACCCCAAATTCGATTTGCCGATGTCGGGTTGGTATTGGCAAATTGAACCCGGCCCAGCCGGGCATGGCGAGATGATCGCCTCGCCCTCTTTGTTTGGTGCGCGGTTAACCCGCATTGTTGATCCTATGTCGCGCGCTGATCAGCTTGGTATTGTCCAAGGCTATATGAATGGTCCGGATGAGCGGCGGTTGCGGGCGATTGAGCGTAGCGTCCAAACGCCCGATCTGGTCTGGCACCGGATCCGCGTAGCGGGTGATGCGGAGGATATCGAACAAGCGGTGCGGGCTTTCCGTGTGCCTTTGGTGGCCACTTTGATTGTATTGGGCAGTATCATTGTGCTGCTGACAGCGCTTCAAGTTCGGTTGGGATTAAATCCGCTGCGGCGCGTGCAAGTGGGGTTGGCGGCCATTCGTGCCGGTCAGTCTGATCAGATCAACGGCAGTTTCCCGCCTGATCTGGCCCCTTTGGTGCGGGAAATGAATTTGTTGCTTGATGCTAATCGCGACATGACAGAGCGGGCCCGGACACAAGCGGGCAATCTGGCCCATGCCTTAAAAACGCCGCTGAGCGTTATTCATAACGAATTGTCGATGATGAAAGAGGACCCCGCCACCGTTGCCAAAATCCGTGACCAGACCGCACAAATATCTGCGCAGCTGCAATGGCATTTGGAGCGGGCGCGGCAGGCCGCTTTGACCAGCGCCATTGGGCGGGCGACGGATCTCGCGCCTGTGGTGCGCGGTTTAGAACGGGTGTTTACCAAGCTTTGGCAGGCTCCGCAGGCAGGGGCACAGGCAGGGGGGCAGTTCCGGGCAACGCCGCTTGAATTAACGGTTGATTGCGCGGAGGGGTTGCAGTTTCGCGGCGAAAAGCCGGATCTCGAAGATATGATCGGAAATTTACTTGATAATGCCGGGAAATGGGCGGTTCATCAGGTGCGGATATCGGTGCAGCCGCATCCTACACGTCCGCTGTTTGCTGTGGTGCAGATTGATGATGACGGCCCTGGATTGACGCAAGAGCAGCGGATCACCGCCCTCAAACGGGGCTTGCGTCTGGATGAGACCCGGCCGGGCAGCGGTTTGGGATTGGCCATTGTGGCCGATCTGGCTGCTTTATATGGCGGGCATTTCGCGCTCGAAAAGGCCCCGTTAGGGGGCCTGCGGGCGCAATTAGAACTGCCGCTGGTCGAGCCATAAGCAGGGTTTTTTCAGGCAAGATGAGACGAGATCGGGTGCTGATCATGAATTTGCCCGAATCTGGACTTAAATGTTAAAAGCAAGGTGTTTCTTCTGGATGAAATGTCGCGGTTTAGCGGATTTTATCAAATTGTGGGATCAGAGCATGAAGACGGCAAAAAAATGGATTGCGCTGGGTGTGATTGTCAGCATGGGCTTGGGCTTTTCCGGCTGTTCGCAGACCACGGGACCGAATGAAGCAGGCGGCACGGTGATTGGCGCTTTGGCAGGCGGATTGATCGGATCCCGGTTTGGTGCGGGGGGCGGCAAAGTGGCTGCGGTCATCGCAGGCACAATGATTGGTGGCTTCCTCGGCAATCAGGTTGGCAAGGGCATGGATGAACAGGCGCGTCAGCAAGCCTATCGCGCCCAATATAACGCAATCTCCTCTGGGCAGTCCTCCAATTGGCGGGCGCCGAGTGGTCCAAGCGGCTATGTCGAGCCTGGCCCCGTCTATTCCGAAAGCGGACGCGTCTGTCGTCAATATACTCATACTATCGTCATTGATGGACGTCAGGAGCGGGGCGTGGGCACAGCCTGCCGGGCGCCAGATGGCCGTTGGGATATTGTGAGCTAAGACACCGATCCCTCAGAGAGTGACAAAGGATGACAGTCGGGCTTTGCTTGTTCTGAAGCAGAGCGGGATTGTCCTCTTATTGTGTCTTTTAAACAGGCAGCTTTTGCAAGCAGGCGGATGTTGATTGCGCTTGAGCATTTTTGAGAGTGGATACTGGAAACAAAGCTTTGTTTTTCAGTTGCGTTTAAAGAGGGATCAGGATGAGCCGCAAGCAACGTCGTTTGGTCACAATCGCAGTGATTGGGACTGTGTTGATCGGTGCGGCATTTCTTGTGCTGAATGCGCTCAATGACTCCATTGTGTTCTTCTTTGGTCCGACAGAAATCGTCCAAAAACAAATGGCGGTTGGCACGCGGATGCGGGTTGGTGGGCTGGTGAAAACGGGCAGCCTCCAACGCATTGACCGTCGCGTTGAATTTATTGTCAGCGATGGAGAGAAAGAAATCAGCATCCAGTATGAGGGGCTCTTGCCTGACTTGTTTCGGGAGGGGCAAGGGGTGGTCGCAGAAGGCCAATTAGGGCCGAATATGACCTTTAAGGCAGACAGCGTTCTGGCTAAGCATGATGAGAAATACATGCCCCGCGAAGTAGCGGATAGTTTAAAAAAGCAAGGCCATTGGCAGGGCGAGGCCAAATAATCACTTGATATGCATCAGGGCGTTGTGGCCTGATCCCCCTGTTTTTTTAGCCGTTCTTATAAAAATGTGTGATGGACGCCGCCCGCACTTCGTGCTCATCTGATCGGGCAAAGGAGAGCGGCATGACGCATTCAGACGGCATAGACTCTGCGCATATGCAGGGTTCGTTTTTGGCGCGGGCTGATCATGCACAGGCGAAGACGGTGCCGCGTCCAGCCCGTTTGAAAGAGGCACGCAAACAGCTGGCCTCTTTATCAGCGGAAGCCGCTGAGGAGGGTGTGGACCTTGCCGCGTGCCTCGCCTCATCACCTCTTTTCACGCAATTGATGTTGGGCTTATGTGATCATGCGCCCTATTTGGTGCGGTTGATGCGCAAGGATTGGGCGCGGCTTCACCATATGGTGCATCAAGACCCGCATCAGACTTTGCAGCAGATTTTGGTGGAGACACGGACCGCTTGGCAGCAGCCCTCAACCACGGAGGCTGCCATGATGTCGCGGTTGCGCCGCTGCAAACAAGCGGTTGCCTTGCTGGTGGGATTAGCGGATTTGGCGGGACTTTGGTCGGTGGATGAGGTCACGCAAGCATTGAGTGATTTTGCCGATGCGGCCTGCTCGGCGGCGTTAGATTATTTGTTGGTTGAGGCGCATCAGGCTGATCGATTCAAAGTGGTTGATTTGACCAAGCCCTCTCACGACTCTGGTCTTGTTGTGCTGGCTTTGGGCAAGCATGGTGCAGGCGAATTGAATTATTCGTCTGATATTGATGTGATTGTGCTTTATGATCCTGAAACAGCCCCTTTGGGCCCCCGTGCTGAACCGAGCGCCTTTTTTGTTAAATTAACGCAAGGTCTGGTGCGGCTGATGCAAGAGCGCACGGGTGAAGGCTATGTGTTGCGCACGGATTTGCGGCTGCGTCCTGATCCCTCATCAACACCGGTTGCCATTTCCCTTCATTCCGCTTTTGCTTATTACGAAACCGTTGGGCAGAATTGGGAGCGGGCGGCTTTGATTAAGGCGCGGCCTGTGGCTGGGGATCTGGCGTTGGGCGCGCGGTTTCTGGATGCGCTCAAGCCATTTATCTGGCGCAAATATTTTGATTTTGCGGCCATTGCCGATATTCATGCCATGAAGCGACAAATCCATGCGGTGCGCGGCCATGAAAGCATTGCGGTGGCTGGCCATGATATCAAATTGGGGCGCGGCGGGATTAGGGAAGTCGAGTTTTTTGTCCAGACCCAACAATTGGTGTTTGGTGGGCGGCGTCCACAACTGCGGGGGCGGCGCACTTTGGATATGTTGCAAGCGCTTCATCTTGATGGCTGGATTTCGGAAGCCGCGGTTAAAGATCTTTCGGACGCTTATCGATTTTTGCGCGGTCTCGAACATCGATTGCAAATGCGCGAGGATGAGCAGACCCAACGTCTGCCGGTTGAAGACGATAAGCTGGCTGATTTCGCGCGCTTTTGCGGCTATGCCTCCTCGACCGCTTTTGCCAAAGCGCTGCGCAAACAGGCGTTGAAAGTTGAATATCATTATGCGCGCTTGTTTGAGGAGGGGGCTGAACTGGCGGCCAGCGAAGGCAGTTTGGTTTTTACCGGTACGGTTGATGATCCTGATACGTTGAAGACGTTGCGCAGTATGGGCTATGCGGATCCGCATCTAATTGCTGAAACCGTGCGGGGGTGGCATTTCGGACGGCGTCAAGCCGTTACCAGTGCGCGGGCGCGTGAAGTGCTGACCGAATTGGTGCCCGCTCTCCTGAAAGCCTTTAGCGTTACGGCTGATCCGGATGCAGCCTTGGCGGCCTTTGATCGCGCCTTGGGGGCGATGCCTGCGGCGGTTGAATTATTTTCGATTTTGAAGTCGCATGATGCGGTGCTGCGCTTGTTTGCGGATTTGTTTGGATCTGCGCCCCGCTTGGCTGAGATTGTGGCCAATCGTCCGCATGTGTTGGATGCGGTGATTGATCCAGCCTTTTTGGAGCCAATGACAACACGCGCTGAGATGCAAAAGCGGATTGAGGAGGGCTTGGCAGGGCTTCATTCTTTTGAAGATGTGTTGGATCGTTTTCGTGAGATGGGCCAGCATGAGATGTTTTTGATTGGAGCCCGCATGGTCTCGGGTGTGTTGGCGCCGGAGCGCGCTGGGCATGCCTATACGCTGTTGGCCGAAGCGATCATTGAGGCCTGTTTGCAGCGGGTGCGACAGCAATTTGAAGCCGATTATGGCACGATTGCGGGGGGTGAAATTGCGGTGTTTGGTTTGGGGCGTTTAGGGTCGCGCGAGATGACCGCCACCTCGGATCTTGATTTGATCGTGCTGTATGATTTTCCCGATACAGCCCATGACAGTGACGGGGCGCGGTCTTTACCACCGACAACCTATTATGGGCGGCTGACCCAACGTTTGATCAGTGCTTTGACCGTGCCAACCCGCCGCGGCACGCTTTATGCGGTGGATATGCGGTTGCGCCCCTCTGGCAATAAAGGGCCTGCAGCCACTCAATTTTCAGGCTTTGAAACCTATCAGCACAGCGAGGTGGAGACATGGGAGCGCATGGCCCTTGTCAGGGCGCGTTGGATCGCCGGGGATGCGGCGTTAGGCGCGCGTGCGCAGCAGGTGATTGCGCAGAGTTTGGCAGCGCCCTGTGATGCCCAACAGGTCAGACGAGATGCCTATGCCATGCGTCAATTGATCGCGCAGGAAAAGGGCGAGACAGATGTGTGGGATTTAAAAAATGCCGCAGGCGGTCTGACTGATATTGAATTTTTATGTCAGACTTTGGTGCTGACCACACGCCAGCCTGACCAGATGGGGCGCGATCCGCAAGCCATTTTGCACACAGCAGGCCAGCAGGCTTTGCTGCCCATGGATGAGGTTGATCAGCTTCTACAAGCCCATAGTTTGATGCGCGATTTATTGCAATGGGTTCGTTTAACGCTTGGCGATGATCGGCCGATCACACAAGCCTCCGAAGGGTTGAAACGCCAATTGGCTGTCACCTCCGGCCTGCCTGATTTCAAAGTTCTGGCCAGTCATTTGCGTGAAGAGCAAAATAAGGTGCGCCGCATTTTCGAGCGCGTGATGCAGGCGAAGTCAGATTAAACAGTGTGAGATTAAGCAGCGATTTGCGTCGACGTATCGCGCAGCGGCAAGCGCACTAGA
>CAWUMW010000127.1:0-6835 GCA_963923415.1 uncultured Hyphomicrobiales bacterium
CTATGGCACCAGTGAAGCGCCTTCTCTCTCTTTGCTTGAACTGTTGGCCTAGGAGCCAAGGAGGCATCTTGCATGCGCACTTATCCAGAGTCTTTTTTTCAAGGGGCAGCAAGCGTAGCCTTGTGCTGGCGGATTTTCCGTCAAGACGGCATTGTCTTAGGGTTTACGCAGCATGACGGGGATTTAACCTTTGGTGGGATTGTCCATGAAGCCGCCAGCGGCTTTGATCTCGGCCCCTCGCACCGCGCTTTGCCGCCCCATCCCAGCACTACGCGTCTCTTAGGGGCTTTGCGCTCGTCAAAAATTTCAGAACACGATATTGCCGTTGGTCTTTACGATCAAGCACGGATCGAAACCTGGTTGGTCAATTGGCAGGATGTTACCCAAGCGCTGTTGGTGGATGGGGGCGTCATGGGTGAGATCAAACGCAGCGATGAAGGATTTAATGTCGAGATCCGCTCGCTGGCTGATCTTTGGCAGCAACCCCGTGGGCGTTTTTATCAGGCCTTGTGTGCCGCCGATTTAGGGGATGCGCAGTGTCAAGTCGCGCTCGCCGATGCGCGCTTTACGTATCGAGCACAGGTTCTGGCGTTAGAAGGGCCGCAAGGCTTCATTGCCGCAAATGGGGGTTATGCGTCAGGCTTTTTTACCGGCGGTCTTCTTCGGTTTGAAAGTGGAGCGAATATCGGTGCAGCGATTGATGTGCGCGCGCATCAAAGCAGCGCGCAAGAGGCAAAATTTGCGTTGTGGCGTGCTTTACCTGCCCCGATAAGCGTGGGGGATTCATTTGCTGTCAGTGCGGGCTGTGACAAAAGCGTGGACACCTGCCGGACGCGCTTTGCCAATTTGATCAATTATCGAGGCTTTCCGCGCATGCCGGGCAATGATGTGTTGATGCGGCGCGTGAGTGAAGGCACCGCAGGGCTTGATGGGGGGAGTTTATTTGCATGACACGCCCCTGGCCTCACTTTGATCCGCAGAATTTTATGCCCGCATGGTCCGCGCAGATTGTCGCTGAGGCGCGCAGCTGGATCGGCACCCCTTATTTGCATCAAGCCTCATTGCAAGGGCAGGGCTGTGATTGTTTGGGCTTGGTCCGCGGTGTGTGGCGCGCCCTCTATGGGGCAGAGCCTGAACGCGTCCCCGCCTATACTGCGGATTGGGGAGAGGCTGAGGGGGAGGATGTGTTGTTAGCGGCCGCCATGCGCCATTTTCAACCGCGGCCCTTGGGTCCGCTTGCAGCGGGGGATGTGTTGGTTTTTCGTTGGCACACGGCTGCTTTGGCGAAACATATCGGGATTGCAACTAGCGCGCAGACCATGGTGCATGCGCATGCTGGAGCCTGTGTTGCGGAAGTGAGTTTTGGTGTTTGGACGCGTCGTCTGGTCGCGCGTTTTGCCTTTCCGGAGCCTGTGCCATCATGACAACACTGATCTTGGAAGCAGCGGGACCATCGGCCATGACTCTGGTCGGCGGGCCGTTCGATCTACTGGGCGGTTCGATGACCCAGTTGTTATCGCAATTTGCTCCTCATAAGCAGATCACGCGTTTACAAGATGGCGCGCATTTGGCCGACATGCCCGTTTTAACCTCCACGGAAGGTGGGCCTGTCCCGCGCCTTTATGGGCGAGCGCGGTTGGGCGGCACTTTGATCTGGTCAACGCGGTTTCGTGAAGTGATCACTCAAAGCCGCACCGATGTCAGCACGGGTGGAAGTCGTGGCGGCTTGGGGGGCAAGGGTGGCTCGCGGCGTGGCACCACCACCACAACCATCACCAATAGCTATTCCTATTATGGAAATTTTGCGATTGCATTGTGTGAGGGTCCGGTCGGGTTTTTAAGACGGATTTGGGCTGATGGGCAATTGCTTGATTGTTCAGGACTCGTTTTGCGTTTTTATAAGGGCGATCCTCTGCAACAGCCTGATCCGCTGATTGTCGCCAAAGAAGGGGCTGATCAGACACCAGCCTATCGGGGCACAGCCTATGTGGTGTTTGAAAATTTTCCACTCTCGCCCTATGGCAATCGAATTCCACAATTTAGTTTTGAAGTGATCCGTCCGGTTGCCAGCATGGCGGCAGGAATTCGCAGCATCAATCTGATCCCGGGGGCGGGTGAATTTGTCTATGCCACGCAAGCGGTTTCGCGCGATATGGGGTCGGGCAGCAGTGTCAGTGAAAATCGACAAGATTTGACAGATGCGTGTAATTTTATTGCGTCGCTTGATGCTTTGCAAAGCCTCTGTCCGAATTTAAAAAATGTGCAACTCGTCGTCAGTTGGTTTGGGGATGATTTGCGCTGCGATCACTGTCAGATTGCGCCCCGTGTGGACCATGCGGATAAAGTCACACTGCCCCTGCAATGGCGTGTCGCGGGGTTGGATCGTTCGCAGGCGCAGTTGGTCAGTCAGGTGGGGACTGTGCCCGCCTATGGCGGCACGCCTTCGGATGCTAGCATCATTCAGGCGATCACAGAATTGAAGGCGCGCGGGTTGGGCGTGACCCTCTATCCGTTTGTGATGATGGATATTCCAGCACAATCCTATAAGCCCGATCCTTGGACCGGAGCAGCCTCTCAACCGGCCTATCCGTGGCGCGGTCGAATCACGTGCCACCCTGCACCCGGACGTCTTGGTTCGCCCGATGGGACATCGGCGGCAGCTGCATCGGTTGCAGCTTTTTTTGGTGCGGCCCAAGCGCGTGATTTTCGATTTCAAAATGAGGTGATCTATTCCGGGCCCGCCGAATGGTCGTTACGCCGCATGGTGTTGCATTATGCGACGCTAGCGGTTGCCGCTGGCGGTGTTGATGGTCTGATCATTGGGTCAGAATTTTTAGCGCTCAATCATATTAGCAGCGCGCCCGGATCGTATCCGGCCCCGCTGGCCTTTGCGGCTTTGACCGATGAGGTGCGCACACTTGTTGGGCCACAGACCACATTGGTTTATGCTGCAGATTGGACGGAATATGGCGGCTATAGTCCGCGTGCAGGAGAGCTGCGATTTCCGCTTGATCCATTATGGTCCCATGCCTCCCTTGATGCAATTGGAATTGATGCCTATTGGCCTGTCAGCGATTGGCGTGAGGGCAGCACGCATCAAGACCGCGCCCTTGCCCAAAGCCCATACGACCTCAACTATCTGACAGGCCGGATGCAGAGTGGGGAGGCCTATGACTGGTATTATGCCTCAGAGGTAGATCGCGCAGCGCAAAACCGACTCCCCATCAGTGATGGCGCCTATGACAAAGCATGGGTCTGGCGTCCTAAAGATTTGTGGGGATGGTGGACGCATCCTCATATCGAACGGGTGAATGGCGTGGAAGAGACCCATGCGACCGCATGGATCCCGCAATCTAAACCAATCTGGTTGACCGAGATTGGCTGTCCTGCCGTTGATAAAGGGGCCAATGCGCCGAATTTATTTCCCGATTTTAAATCTTCGGACTCTCATTTGCCGCCCGCCTCGCAGGGAACGCGGGATGATATGATGGTGTTGCGCTATGTGCAGGCGGTATTGCGGGCCTTTGATAGTCGCACAGGATTGGGCGCTCCGGCCAATCCACGTGTTACTGCATCAAAGCGTCGGATGATTGATGAGGATCACATCAGCTTTTGGTGCTATGACGCGCGACCATTTCCGGCATTTCCGCAACTAGCGACTGTGTGGGCTGACAGTGCGCATTATGCAACCGGTCATTGGTTGAATGGGCGGTTGGAAATGGCCCCGCTTGATGATGTGTTGCGGGCTTTGACAGCAGATTTTGGTGTGCCCGCACCGCTTGTGTGCCAATGCGATGAAGCGGTTGATGGATTTGTTATTGATCGTCCCTTGTCCTTGCAAGAGGCTTTTGCGCCCGTGGCTGATCTGTTCGGCTTGGATGTGATTGCGGGTCCAGAGGGTATCAGTTGTGTGGAGCGGCAACGCCCTGCCTGCTGTGTGATCGCGGCTGATGATTTGGTCCCGTTTGAAACGGGGGGATTGGTGACATTAATGCGCGGGGCGGTTTCGGAACTGCCCAATCAGTTGAGCTTATCTTATTCTGATTTTAATCTTGATTATCGCCATGCTTTGGTCAGTGCACGACGTTTGGCGCGTAGCGGTCAACGGCAGGTGCTTTCTGATCAAGCCTTGGTTATGTCGCGCGCTCAAGCGCAACGGATTGCTGATCTCTGGGTGCAAGACCGTTGTGTGGCGCTCGAAACAGCGCAATTTCAATTGGGGCTTTTGGGGAAAGGATTAGAGCCGGGCGATGTGGTGGCGTTACCGGTTGAGGGGAAAAGCCGCGCTTTTATGATCACCTCTGTGCGAGAAGGGCGCGTGCGCTTGTTTGACGCGCGTGCGGTTGATCCAGAGATGGGCAAGGCGCAACCGCTGGCGTTCTTGCCTGTGCAAGCCCGCCAGCCTTTGGTGGCGGGTCGTCCATGGGTAGAAATTTTTGATCTGCCTCTAGCCATCGGCAAACCAGAAACATTGCAAGCGTTGGCTGCGGTGGCTGATCCTTGGCCGGGCAGTTTAACAGTCTGGCAATCGGTGGATGGAACAAGCTATACGCCTTTTTGTTCCATCGGGACGCAGGCGCGCATGGGGCGCAGCCTCACCGATCTTCCCGCCGGTCCGCTTTGGCGTTGGGATGATCGCAACAGTCTGACATTCACGCTTTATGGCGGCGTTTTAACGAGTCCCGGTGATTTGGACGCTCTATCGGGTGCGCAGCTTTTGCTGCTCAAAGCAGCGGATGGCAGCAGCGAAGTGATCAGCTTTGCCAGAGCGGATTTGATTGGGCCCAATCAATGGCGCGTGCATCGTTTAGTGCGCGGCTTGGGGGGATCAGAGGAGCAAGCGCAACGTCTATTGCCTGCGGGCGCTTTGGTGGTGGTTTTAGACGGGGCGGTGCAGCCTTTGATAAGCGGTGCTGCCCAGAGTGGCGAAACATGGTTTTGGCGCATTGCGCCGCCCAATGCTGATCCTTATGACCCGTTCAGTGTTGCAATGACCGCAACGGCTGGGCCTGCGGCTTTGTTGCCGCTTGCCCCTTATGGCTTATCAGCCAAACGCAGTCAGGATGGTATTCGGGTGACATGGCTGCGTCGCGGGCGGCTCGATGCTGACAGCTGGGCTGGGACTGACATTCCACTGGATGAAAGCAGCGAGGCCTATCATGTCGCGCTCTTAAAAGACGGCGTTGTTATCCGGCAAAGCGATGTTACCAGTCCAAATTTTTTCTATGCGGCTGCTGATGAAATGGCAGATTTCGGGACACGGCAAACGCGCTTATCGATGCGCGTGCAGCAAATGAGCGCTGCGGTCGGTCTGGGGCGCGCTTTGAATGCGGCTGTGCCGATTGCATGAAGTTTCTTTTCTCATAAGGGAGGATAGGGGATGGCCCAAACGCCGCGTCTTGGACTTGTCTTGCTGGCGGCTGCGCAAGCGCAAAAACATGTCACCCATAATGAGGCTTTGGCGACATTGGATGGCGTGGTGCAAGCCAGTGTCGTGGCGATGGAAACAGCCAGTCCGCCTGCCACAGCGACGGAGGGAGAGGCCTATCTCGTCGCTGCCTCCCCTTTGTCGACAGGGGGGTTTGCGGGACAAGCACTGACCCTTGCTTTTTTCATCAATGGATCGTGGCGATTTCTGGCCCCACAAAATGGCTGGTTGGTTTTTGTACGAAACACAGCGAGTTTTGTTGTCTATTACGGGGGCGCTTGGCATGCTCTGGAAGAGAGTATGCGGATGATCGCCAACCTCCAACGGTTTGGGCTGGGCACAACGGCGGATGGGTTCAACCGCTTTGCGGTTAAAACCAATGCGGGTTATTTTGCAGCCTTATCGAGCGCAGAGAGCGGCACAGGAGATCTTCGATTAACCCTCAATAAAATCCAAAGCGGCAATACGGCATCCTGTCTGTTTCAGACCAATTGGTCCGGGCGGGCTGAAATCGGCTTAACAGGCGATGAGTGTTGGCGTGTTAAAGTCTCGTCCGATGGCACCACCTGGCAGGATGTGGTGGTGGCGGATCCAAGCAGTGGCGCGGTGCGGATTGATCGTTTGCTGTCCGGGCGCGCACAGCCACGTGTGCAAGCCTGTTTGGAGGCAGAATTTGGCGATGGCGGCAAGCAGGGATTAGCTCTTAATACCACGGGCAGCACGCCGGTGACAGCGATTGGTTTTGCGCGCGGTGGCACGCAGATCGGATCGATTGTTCTAACAACCAGTGGCGTCAGTTATAACACAACGTCAGATTATCGATTGAAAACGCTGTTAGGGCCGATTGAAGACCCTTTGAAGCGCCTACAACAATTGCATCCCTATCGGTTTGTATTCAAGTCAAATCCCGATAAGATTGATGAGGGCTTTTTGGCGCATGAGGTGGCAAGGATTTTACCGCAGGCTGTGCAGGGGCAAAAAGATGCGGTTCACGACGATGGCTCGCCCCTCTATCAGCAGCTTGACCGGACAGCGCTCATTCCTATGCTTGTTGCCGCGGTGCAAGACTTGGCTGCGCGGGTTGATTTTTTGGATCGGCAGCTTGGTTTCGTTCAAAATCCATAGTCCTTAAAAATCCATATCCTTATCCCTTGTTCAGAAATGGTTCATGCAGGATCGGCTAATATTTTGATATGCTACATCCCTGTCCTGATATCCGTCACTGTTGCCGCTTAGGGCCCAAGCCAACTGTTTGGGAAAAGCCTTTTGCTGTTTCCAAGGGCGTTGCGGGGGTGTTGGTGATCAGCCTTTGGCTCTTTTCCAGTCTGATGCCGGCTGTGGCGCAATCGGGTCCTGACCAGTCACCGTCCTCACTCGTGGCCAACAAGGAACAGCCCGCTAAAGAAC
>CAWUMW010000128.1:0-6704 GCA_963923415.1 uncultured Hyphomicrobiales bacterium
GGTGGCCCAGTCGGACTGGCTTCCCATAATAATGGCGACCAGATTTTTTGCAGGCGTGGTGCCCATATCCTTGCTCCCCTCAAGAAAGCGCGGGAGTATAGGCAGAAGATGAAGGGCTGCAAGTCATAAAATGATCAAGGGGCCCAAATTCGGATTTTCTCGATTTTTAAGCAATGATATCGGGGGTTAGCTGGTCTTCCAGCTTAGAAATCTGGTCTTTCAGCAATAATTTACGGCGTTTGAGCCGTTGGATTTGCAATTGATCCGCCGCGCCCACCTGTTCCAGCGCATTGATTGCGTCATTGAGATCGCCATGTTCGAGCCTCAATCGAACGAGATCGGCCTCAAGCTTAGCGCGGTCGGTGGCAGAATCAGGCGTGTCAGGAGGCGATGTCATGCGGGGCGAAGGCTGTTTGAGTCACATAAGGATTTTTAACGAGGCGAGATTTTTAGACGTCAAGATTGAGCAACACGAAGGCGGCATCACGAAGCGAGCAACAAAGTCATCGGCCTGAGACAAGCTGTTTTAAGAACAAAGCTGGTCATAAGGTCAGGGACACAGCCAATCAAGAGCTTGGCGTCTCCCACTCCGAGGAACAGAGGGCAGTATCGCTTTGTTTGCGTAGCCCTGCAACCCCCATCCCATGCGGGCCTGAGGGGCCTTTGCACTGCAGCACAAATTGGCGCTGATTTCCTCTCGACAAGGGATAGAAATCTGTCACACTTTCTCCGCGTTAATTTTATTTTGGAGGTTGGGAATGTCACTACAAGCGCATCTCGTTACCCTAAAAAAACGTCATGAAGCCCTTCAAAAAGATATCGAGACGGAACTTAATCACCCCGGAAGTGATGATCTCAAAATCACCGAACTCAAACGCAAAAAAATGGCCATCAAACAGGAGATGCAGCGCTTACAAGCTGAGCCGGGCATGCCGGCAGAGTTGCATTAGCCGCAGACTCTATGCTGTGTCATAGGCCAAGCTGATTAATAGGCTAAGTTGTGTAACAGCCTAAGCCTTGTAACAGGTTTATGGTGCCTCATGGGCTAGTCCTGTGCTCACGCGGCTTTGCTGTCGACGCTTTGCTGCCGCCGTCTCTTCTGTTGGTGTGACAAGAGCGATCAAGCAGGCGCAGAGAAGGTGCTGCGTCTGTCTTTGTGTTCCTCTTGAGCAAGTGTCGGCATGAAGTGCTGGCATAGTGCTTAGCGCAGCATGTTCAAAACAGCAGGGCTTGGCCACCCATCAGGTATCAGAGCGCGATTGAGTTGCTCCTGCCGGATAGCGGCACGGGTTTTGGAGCCAATCCGTCCATCAGCGTCTCCGACATCATAACCGCGGGCGGTTAATCGTTTTTGCAGTTCGATACGCTCCTCTTGATCGAGCTGTGGTTCGTTGCTTGGCCAAGCGGCGCGAAAGCCCGGTGCGCCTTTGATTCGGTCACCTAAATGCGCCACAGCCAAGGCGTAGGAGTCAGAGGCATTATATTGGCGGATAACGTCAAAATTGGCGGTGACCAGAAAAATGGGTCCATGGGCATTAGACGGGAAAAACAAGCGGGCTTGTCCATGGGCTGGCAATGGACGGCCATCACTGCGTTTGAGACCTGCCTTGCTGAAGGCTGAAAAATCGCCTTGCATCAGTTTGAACGTGTAATGGGGCGGCAGTGTGACTTCGACACCCCAAGGGAGGCCGCGGACCCAGCCATGGCCTTGCAGAAAATGTGCGGTCGATCCCAAAATATCGGGGATGGAGGTCCAGATATTGCGCCGACCATCCCCATCTTGATCGACAGCCCAAGCCATGAAACTCGAAGGCATGAATTGGGTTTGCCCCATCGCTCCGGCCCAAGAGCCGCGCAGGCCATCACGCGGCGCTAATCCTTTGTCGAGGATTGTCAGAGCAATCAGCAATTCATCCCGAAAAAAACGGCCACGATAGGAAATGCTGGCAAGACTTGCTAAGGAGCGGATAACATCTTTGTCACCTGAAAAACCGCCAAAATTGCTTTCAAGTCCCCAGATGCCCAGCAACACGCCGCGCTCAACCCCATAGCGGTGTTCGATTTGGGTCAATAATTTGGCATGGGTTTTGGCTAAGGCTTGACCCTTTTCAATCCGCCCCCCTCCCAAAGCGCTGGCCAGATAATCCCAGACGGGTTTGACAAATTCGCCCTGTTTTTGCGTCTGATTGATGACACCTGTATCGCGCTCAAGCCCCTGAAAGGCCCGATCAAGCGTTTGGGGACGGATGCCGCGCGCAATCGCCTCTTGTCGCACATCAGCCAAAAACCGCTCAAACTCCTGAGCGCCGGCTGAGGGCATGCCGAGGATCAGCAGCACTAAAGCCAATAAGGCGGCGATAGGCCGGGCGGTGCGCGGACGAGCGGGGGTTTGCATATTCATCTCCTATTCACAGTCGGGGTGTAAGAGGGGAGGTGTGAGCGCAGATCATTTTCAGAAGCAGGTGTTGACACGGACAGGCAATTGACGGGGGCGACCACCTTCTCTATGCGAACACAAGTGTGATGAACACAAGCGTGTGGGCGATAGGTCTGACTCTAGCCCACCCCGTGAGAGGGGGGGCAACAGCCAACCTCTTCGCAGAGGTCAGGCGATCTTGGTGATGATGTGTATCGGCGTGTGATGGTTAATGAAGGTTTAAAGAAAGCGGTGCTTGGATGATCCAGAAGATACGCAAGGCAGTGTTACCGGTTGCAGGATTGGGGACCCGGTTTTTACCAGCCACAAAGGCGATCCCCAAAGAAATGCTGACCATTGTCGACAAGCCTGCCATCCAGCATGTGGTGGATGAGGCGCGGGCCGCCGGGATTGAACATTTCGTTTTTGTCACAGGCCGTAACAAAGGCGCGATTGAAGATCACTTCGATATTCAATTTGAGTTGGATCGGACCTTGCGCGATCGCAACAAGCTGAGCGCGCTGGAGAGTTTAGAGGCTGATTTGCCGGGAGCCGGACAAACCAGCTTTACGCGTCAGCAAGCGCCGTTGGGGCTTGGGCATGCAGTGTGGTGTGCGCGTCAAATTATCGGTTATGAACCCTTTGCCTTGTTGCTGCCGGATATGTTGCATCATGGCAAAACACCCTGTCTGAAAGGCATGATCGAGGATTTCGGACAGCATGGCGGAAATATAGTGGCTGCCACTGCGGTGCCAGATGATGAAACCTCCCAATATGGTATTGTTGGGGTGAAACAACAGGGCGCGCATCAAGCCATTACGCAAATGGTTGAAAAACCACCAGCCGGGACCGCGCCGTCTAATCTGGCGATTTCTGGCCGTTATATTTTGCGACCAGAAATTTTCGATCTGCTGGAAACACAAGAACGTGGCGCTGGCGGCGAAATTCAGTTGACCGATGCCATGATCAAATTATCCAAGCAACAACCTTTCTATGCTTATCGCTTTGAGGGGGAAGTGTTTGATACCGGCATGAAGATCGGCTTTCTCCTCGCCAATATGGCTTTGGGTCTCGAACATGCAGAATTGGGCGCACCGTTGCGGGCAGCGCTGAAGGCACGGCTTAAAGGATGACGATCACCGTTTGTCATCGAGAGCAAGAGCAAGAGATAGCAGACTGGATAAGGCCATGCGATCTGAGGATGTGATTGAAGCCGGTCGGCAAGCCCTCGCCACTGAAGCCGCAGGATTAGCGCTGTTGCAAGACGCGATGGGGCATTCATTGGGCCAGGACTTTGCCAAGGCGGTTGCTTTAATTCAGGCGGCGCAGGCGCAAGGCCAGAGTCGGGTGATCGTGTCGGGCATGGGCAAATCTGGGCATGTCGGGCGTAAAATTGCTGCAACCTTGGCCTCAACCGGCACGCCGGCTTATTTTGTTCATCCAGCGGAAGCCAGCCATGGTGATCTGGGGATGATTCAGAAAGAGGATATCATCCTGGCTTTGTCTTGGTCGGGGGAAACCACCGAATTGTCGGATGTGATCGCCTATGCCAAACGGTTTCGGGTCTCGATGATTGGCATCACGGCGCATCCGGACAGCGCTTTGGCACGCGAATCCTCCATCGTGCTGACTTTGCCTAAAGCGGTGGAGGCCTGCCCGAATGGTATTGCGCCCACCACATCAACAACCATGCAAATAGCCATCGGCGATGCATTAGCGGTGGCTTTATTGGCAGCGCGTGGTTTTTCACCACATGATTTTCGGACATTCCATCCGGGTGGAAAATTGGGCGCGCAACTCAAACAAGTGCGTGATCTGATGCATCACGGGGCGCGTCTGCCTGTGGTCAAGAGCGGCAGCTTAATGAGCGAAGCCTTGGTTGAAATGAGCGCCAAAGGATTTGGTTGTGTCTTGGTGATTGATCAGCGCGATCATTTGTCGGGAATTATTACCGATGGGGATTTGCGTCGTCACATGGCGACAGATTTATTGGGACGTGTGGTCGATGATGTGATGACACGCGCCCCACGGTCCGTCGCCCCAACCATTTTGGTTGCAGAGGCTTTGGACATCGTGGAAACCTATAAAATCGGTGCTTTGATTGTGACCGACCAGCAAAAGCCGGTCGGTCTTGTCCATGTTCTTGATTTGCTGCGGGCCGGTGCCGCCTAGCGGTTTGGATCGGGCTTGTGTTTAAATCCACCCCATCAATTCGCGACGCATGACAGACTGGATGACGTGCATCCCTTCATCGCTCGCATTGAGGCAGGGAATATAGGTAAACTGTTCCCCGCCATGATGGAGGAAAATCTCACGATTTTCTCCGTCAAGTTCTTCGAGCGTTTCAAGGCAATCAGAAGAGAAACCCGGTGCGATAATGGCTAATTTCTTGATGCCTTGTTGGGCCAAAGCCTCAACGGTTTTATCGGTATAGGGTTGCAACCATTCTTCTGGCCCAAAACGGGATTGGAAACTGATTTGCATCGCTTGCGGTGATTTCCCAAGCGCTTCGCGCAACAGGCGCCATGTCTTATAGCAATGGCAATGATAGGGATCGCCCAAGGTGAGGTAGCGCTTCGGTACGCCATGAAAGGATGTGAGGATCACTTCGGGTTCGAAATCAAGCGTCGCGAGATGCGTGCGGATCGATTGGGCTAAAGCCTCAATATAGGCCGGATCATCGTGATAGGGTGGAGCAACGCGCAGGCTGGGTTGCCAGCGTAATTGCATCAAGGCTTCAAAGGTTTTGTCACAAGCGGTGGCGGTGGTCGCAGCGGCATATTGCGGATAAAGCGGGATCATGAGGATGCGATCACAGCCTTGATCTTGTAACGCCTGCAAACGTGATTTGATCGATGGATTGCCGTAGCGCATGCCCCAATCAACGATGATCCGTTCATCCAGTGTCTGCGCAAAATGCTGCAATTTTTCAGCTTGATCACGGGTAATGGTTTTTAAGAAGGATTCGTTTTTTTCGTTATTCCAAATCGATGCATAATCCTTGCCCTTTTTTTGCGGGCGAAGAGAGAGAATGATCAGGTTCAGGATCGGCCACCACAAAATGCGCGGTGTATCGATCACCCGTTTGTCCGACAAAAATTCTTTCAGATAACGCCGCATGGGCCAGTAATCTGTTGCGTCGGGCGTACCGAGATTGGTCAATAACACCCCAATCTTCCCTTGTTTAACCGTTGGATGGCCGTCGGGAAGTGGACCAACAGCCCGAAAGGGATGGGGTTTGGACAAGGGGGTGTTCATACGCAATCCTTCCTATCAAAAGCATCGCCTTCCTATCAAAAATATCGAAAGCGCGCAGGCCTTGTATCAATCTCTGGAGAGGAAGTAAATTTGAGGGGCACCCGCGCCCTTCTGTGTTGTTTGATGCTTCAAGAGCTAAGCGGTGCGTTTATAGTGTTTTATCCGACAAGGGATGGGGTAAGGCTCTGGGCGGCTTTGAGCAAAGCGTCGCGAATGGTGGATTGCAGCGAGGCCTCATCCATCCGGCTGGCCTGTGTTGAAATATTGATGGCGGCAACAACCTGTCCTTGCACGTTATGAACAGGCACCGCCAGCGAGCGCAATCCAATTTCCAATTCTTGATCAACATAAGCAAAGCCTTGCGCTTTGACCTTGCTTAATTCGCTCAAAAGTTTGGCGGGATCGGTGATCGTTTTGTCCGTCAGGCTTTTGAAAGGTGTCTGCTGCAGGAGTGCTTTTTGCCGCTCAAGCGGTTCGGCGGCCAGCAGCACACGCCCCATCGAGGTGCAATAGGCCGGTAGGCGCGAGCCAACACTCAAGCCCACCGACATGATCCGTTTGGTGGCTGAGCGGGCGATGTAAACAATTTCTGTTCCGTCGAGAATACTGGCAGAGCAGCTTTCACGGGTTGATTCGCTGACCGTTTCAAGGGCGGGTTGCAGTAAGCCCGGTAAAGGCGTGGAAGACAAATAGGCATGGCCCAAAGACAGGATCCGCGGCGTGAGGCGGAATTGGCGTCCGTCATCGGCGGCATAACCCAATGAAACCAGTGTAAACAACGCCCGCCGCACGGTTGCGCGTGGCAAAAGAGTGACTTTGGCAATATCGGCTAAGGTCATTTGCTCGCGCCCCGGGCCAAAGGCCCGAATCACGCTTAAGCCCCGTGCAAAGGCTTCAACAAAAGAGGGATCTTGGCGGGGGTCAGGCGCATTGTGCTCAAGCGGATCTGCGAAGGGCTGGGCTGCAGGCATCATAGGGTTTAAAGGCACGGGGTTTAAAGGCACGCTGGCACATCTCGCGCTTGACGGGG
>CAWUMW010000129.1:0-6671 GCA_963923415.1 uncultured Hyphomicrobiales bacterium
TAAAAAATTTAACTGAACCACTGACGATCATAGGAGGACCTTCCCCAGAAGACTTGACAAAATAACGTCGACACCGCCGGTTTCTGCGCTGGTTGCTTTCAGAGTTCTCCCACTCTGTCGGCCCGCCAGTCGAGCACCGCTGCCTCGTGGCCGCTGCGTCTTGAGGTTGTATTTTTCAGAGTTTTACCGTCTTGAAAATTACTCGTTTAAGTTACTTGATTTGATGTATCATCTCGAAACTGCCATGCCGGTACAGAAAAAAGACACCTCAAAATCAACGTAACTATTTGATTTTAAATAATAAAAAAATTGATGTAGCAAAAGATGTGATGCCCCCAAAACAGCGTCCCCCAGCTGTAAAAATAATTTAAATTTTGATATTATTAGCCTAAAGTTTAAGACTATTTACAACTCAAAACCTTGGACAAAGGGCTGTGCAAGGGACGGGACAAGACGATCGACACAGAACCGCGGATCGCGGCTTTTAAGCGAGCCCGATGATCAAAGACAGCCCCCGCCTTTTCGATAAACCGCTGGCGCAGAGGGCTTTATGACGATGCGAGTGAAAACAAGACGCGCCAAAAATACGCACAGAAACGCAATCTGCACGGACATAACCGGCAGGCTTCATACCTGATCTGACAACCAAACAAGGGCACCCAAACAAAGACCGGCATAAAGACCGGAGACGGCACAGGGATCGCTTCAACCGCGCCAAAGCGCGCACACGCCTGATAACAACAGGGTCTTGATACGAGGCAGAACAGAGCGGCGCACAGAACTTCAAGAGCAAGAACTTCAAAAGAAAGAACTTAAAGACAAAGAATTTGGAGACGCACAGTTTGGGGAGGCAGAACAGAACTGCACCCGGAACAAACCCAAACAAAACGAGAAAAATGGCTGGGGCGGGAGGATTCGAACCTCCGCATGGCGGAATCAAAATCCGCTGCCTTACCGCTTGGCTACGCCCCAACTTGTGCGGAAGTGGGCGGACCATAATCGCAGCGCGCGCTTCATGCAACAGCTTCAATCATAAAATTCGTAAAGTTCCGAATTATCCTTGAAAAACCTCAGAAATTAGCGCGTTTTTGGGAAGTCCTTCCAGTCAAACAGCCGCTCGCTTACGTAGAAAGGCACAGATTGACCCGCAAGGAGGCTTGCTCGCCCCCCTGCCCATGGGTATAAGGGCGGCGCTTGGACTTTGGCGGAGCGTAGCGCAGTCTGGTAGCGCACCTCGTTCGGGACGAGGGGGTCGTAGGTTCAAATCCTATCGCTCCGACCAATAAAATCAAGCACTTAGCAGACCCCCCGCCGGACGCTCACACAGGATCTCACACAGGCTACGGGTGGATCTGTTCATGAAACACCCCCTTTTGCCTTATCAAACAGAGGCTGCGGCCCTGCTGCAAACGAGGCCGCGGTTCGGATTGAGGGCCTGTCTGTCCTGAGGCGGACAGGCGTTGCGGGCCGTGAACGGGGATGGCCTAACCTTGGTGCTGCCTCACTTTGTTGTGTGAAGACGCGCTGCGCGGACACCCTGATGGGCTGGTTTTAGCCGCCGCGGGAGAGGCCCTGTGAGGGCGCCAAGAGAGCACCAAGAGGGCTCACAATGTTTTAGTCGGAAAACGCACCTAAAAAACTTGCCAAATTATTGCGCCCCGCAGCTGAAAGCGCGGACGGTGTCATTTTTCTGTCCCGACTGCGCGGATCCATATTGTCGATTGACAAAAAATCGCGTTCCATAAGCGCTTAAACACAGCCTCAGACCTTAAAGGACTCTGCGGCGGCGCAAGGGAAGGATTCGATCATGCTCGGGCTCATGCAAGACTGGCCTTTACTCATTCACAAAGTCATTGATCACGCCGCCAGCCAATTTGGCAATCAGGAGATTGTGAGTCGTTTGGTCGAAGGCCCCATTCATCGAGAGACCTATCAAACACTCCGGCAGCGCTCCTTGCAATTGGCCAAGACCCTGTCCAACGATGGGATCAAGCGCGGAGATCGGATTGCGACACTGGCTTGGAACACGCATCGCCATCTGGAATTATGGTATGGGATCACCGGATTGGGGGCTATTTATCACACCGTGAATCCGCGTCTGTTTGATGATCAAATTGTTTATATCATCAACCATGCCGAAGATCGTTTGCTGTTTCTTGATCTGACCTTTGTTCCTTTGGTTGAGCGTATTGCGCCCCGCTTAACCAGCATTGAGCGCTTTATCCTGCTCACCGATGCAGCCCATATGCCCGCAACCTCCTTGAAACAAGCGCAAAGCTATGAGGACTACCTGGCGCAATCGGACGCAGATTTTGTCTGGGCCGATTTTGATGAAAATACCGCGGCGGGCCTGTGCTATACATCGGGCACCACTGGCCATCCAAAAGGGGTTTTATACTCGCATCGGTCCAATGTGTTGCATGCAATGGCGCATGTTGCACCTGACTTTTTCAATATTTCCTCGCATGACACTGTCATGCCCGTGGTGCCTTTATTCCATGCCAATAGCTGGTCTTTGGGATTTTCCGCCCCGATGGCTGGTGCACGCATGGTGATGCCCGGCGCTAAGCTCGATGGCCCCTCTTTGCATGAGCTGCTGGAAACCGAACGCGTCACCATGACCGCCGCAGTCCCGACCGTGTGGCTCGCTTTGCTTGATCATCTCAACCGCAGCCAAGGGAAATTACATTATCTCAAACGGGTGGCGATTGGGGGCTCAGCCTGCCCGCGCGCGATGACCGAAGCCTTTGAGAAAAATTATGGTGTCACAGTGGCGCATGCATGGGGCATGACAGAAATGAGCCCCTTAGGATCTTTCTGCTCGATCAAACCGGATCTGAAAGGGCTTGATGATGACGCGCTCTATAGCCTGAAGATGAAGCAAGGTTTCCCCGCTTTTACAGTGGAGATGAAAATCACGGATGATCAAGGCAAGAGCTTGCCGCAAGATGGCACCACATTTGGGCGGTTGAAAGTCCGGGGCCCTGCCGTTGCGCGTCAATATTTTGGCCATACGGACTCGCTGTTAGACGAGACCGGATTTTTTGACACCGGCGATGTCGCCACCATTGATCCGCATGGCTATATGCATATCACTGACCGTTCAAAGGATGTGATTAAATCCGGCGGCGAATGGATTTCCTCGATTGAGCTTGAAAATCTTGCCATCGGGCACCCCGCAGTCGCAGAAGCGGCGGTGATTGGTGTCGCGCATCCAAAATGGGATGAGCGGCCTTTGCTGATCATCGTGCGCAAACAGGATGCGACGCTGGAGCGCGAGGAAATCTTGCACTTCTTCGAAGGCAAAATCGCCAAATGGTGGATGCCGGACGATGTGGTTTTTATCGACGAGATCCCGCATACGGCAACTGGCAAGATTCAAAAAACCACGCTGCGCGACATGTTTGCTGCGTATAAACTCCCCACCGCCTGACGCAGACAAAACACCCTCCTCATCCGCACAACCCGCCAAAAGGCGGGTTGGCTTCCCAAAAGGGCATGGCATCGCTGCGTCGAGGATCACCGCATTTAAACTGAAGCGCGGGGAAGCGCCTCATTAAACACCACAGCTTCCCCTTGTGCGGGGGTTACGAGTGCGCCATCCCACATCACGCGGCGTCCGCGCACAATCGTGCCCACTGGCCAGCCTGTCACCTGCTGGCCTTCATAAGGCGACCACTGGCTTTTCGAGGCGATCCAATCGCGTGTCATGCGCTGACGGCGTTTGAGATCGACAATCGTCAAATCCGCATCATAGCCTGTGGCAATCCGTCCCTTGCGGGCAAGGCCAAACAAGCGTGCTACCCCGGCGCTGGTCAAATCGACAAAGCGCTCCAGAGTCAACCGTCCGGCATTGACATGATCCAGCATCAAAGGAACAAGGGTTTGCACACCGGTCATCCCCGAAGGGGACTGGGGATAGGGCTTGGATTTTTCCTCAAGCGTATGGGGCGCATGGTCAGAGCCGAGCACATCGGCCACTCCACTTTGAATCCCCCACCAGAGCGCATCCCGATGACGGGCCTCCCGCACCGGCGGATTCATCTGCGCCAAAGTGCCCAACCGCTCGTAGCAATCGGGTGCGGTCATCGTCAGATGATGGGGCGTAATCTCGCAACTGGCGACATCTTTATGCGCGGCAAGATAGCGGATCTCTTCTGCCGTGCTGATATGCAAAACATGCACCCGCGCGCCCGTTTCCCGCGCCAGGCGGACAAGCCGTTCTGTGCACCGCAAGGCCACCTCTTCATTGCGCCACACGGGATGCGAGCGCGGATCATTGGCCACCTGCATCTCCTTGCGCGCCCGCAACATCATTTCATCTTCAGAATGAAAAGCCGCCCGCCGCCTGACCGCCGACAAGATCGCCTTCACGCCTGCATCATCCTCAACCAAGAGTGAACCAGTGGAGGAGCCCATAAAGACTTTGATACCAGCCGCACCCGGCAGACGCTCAAGCTCGGGCAAATCTTTGACATTCTCATGCGTGCCGCCCACCCAAAATGCAAAATCACAGTGCATGCGGTGGCGGGCGCGTTTAACTTTATCCTCAAGCGTTGCCGCATTGGTGGTCAGCGGATTGGTATTGGGCATTTCAAAAACCGCTGTCACACCCCCCATCACCGCCGCCCGCGAGCCCGATTCTAAATCCTCCTTGTGATCAAGGCCCGGCTCGCGGAAATGGACCTGATCATCAATCACACCGGGCAGAATATGCAGACCCGTACAATCAATGACCTCGCCGCCGGCTGTCTCGCTGAGCGACCCAATCGCCTCAATTCGTCCCATTCTGATGCCCAGATCACGCTTTCCAATCCCATCCTGATTGACAACGGTTCCATTTTTCAAAATGAGATCATAGGTCTGCGTCATTGTGTGTCCCTTTTTCCTGCAAGCCCTTGAGGTCTATCCCAAGGCGGCATAGGTAAGGTAAACAAGATTGGCAATCAACAAAAGGACTTGATCAACACCCATGCCAACCGCTGTTCTCCCGGATCGGGGCGTGATCGAGGTCTCAGGCACCGAAGCCGCCGATTTCCTCAACCGCCTGTTGACCAATCAAGTGCCCCCCTCCCCTGGGACTGAAGCCCATGCCGCGGCTTTATTGACCCCACAGGGAAAAGTGCTGGCCGATGTGCTGATTGTGCCCCATCCGCAGCAGGCGGGGGGATTTCTGCTCGATTGTGCCCTGTCTGCTAAGGACGAGCTATTAAAACGGTTGACGCTCTATCGCTTGCGGGCCGCCGTCACCCTTGTGGATGGCAGCGCCGACTGGTGTGTCCATGCTGGCTGGGGCGAATGGACCCCCGAACAGACAGCCCCCCAAGCAGACTGCGTGATTCGTGACCCGCGCGATTCGGCGCTCGGCCACAGGTTTTATACACGCGCCGCTCATCCTGTGACAGCCTCACCTGAGCTTTATCATGCCCACCGCATTGACTGCGGCGTGGCCGAAGCGGGCCAAGATTATCAACCGGGCAGCGTCTTTGCGCATGATCTTAATCTGGATCACCAGCAGGCCATCGATTTCCACAAAGGCTGCTATATCGGCCAAGAAGTCGTATCGCGCATGCATCATCGCGGCACAGCCCGCACCCGATTGGTGCGGGTGACACTGAGCGACAGTCAGGCCATTGCCCCGGATCGCACGATCATGGCCGGAGCACTGCCGGTTGGACAGCTTGGATCTGTCACGCCAAACGGGCAGGCTTTGGCGCTGATGCGGTTGGACCGTGTGCAAGACGCCCTGACCGCGCAGCAGACCTTAACCTCAGGGGATGCTGTCTGCACGCCCCATTTGCCAGACTGGGCTCCCCTCGCATGAAACCCACGACCTCTACCATCCTTCATGATGACGGACGGCGCCGCTGCCCGTGGCCCGGCACGGATCCGCTCTATGTGCATTATCATGACACCGACTGGGGCGTGCCGGAATTTGACAGTCGCGCATTGTTCGAGAAGTTAATTCTCGATGGATTTCAGGCGGGCTTGTCTTGGATCACCATCTTGCGCAAACGTGAAGACTTCCGCAAAGCCTTTGACGGTTTCCAACCAACTCAAATCGCCCGCTACACCGACAAAAAAGTCGAAACGCTGATGGCGAATTCCGGCATCATCCGCAATCGAGCCAAAATTCTTGGGACGATTAAAGGCGCGCAGCTTTATTTGGAGATCGAAAACAAACAAGGGTTTTCGGATTTTTTATGGTCCTTTTCCGATGGTCGACCCCGCCAAAACGCCTATAAAACCACCCGTCAGGTCCCAACCCAAGACGCAATCTCCGAAGCCTTATCGAAAGAGCTGAAGCGTCGCGGCTTCACCTTTGTTGGTCCCACCATTGTGTATGCCTTCATGCAAGCGGTTGGCATGGTCAATGATCATCTGACCGATTGTTTTCGTCATGAAGAGGTACGCGCTCTGGGAGAGCGGCTGTGACCCGCGCCACCAAAGTACTGCCTTCACCGCGCGCTTGGCAACGCATGTTGTCAGGCCGTCGGCTTGATTTGTTAGATCCCTCACCGCTTGATATCGAAATCGAAGATATCGCGCATGGCCTCTCGCGCGTAGCCCGCTGGAATGGACAGACCCAAGGCGACTATGTGTTTTCGGTTGCACAGCATAGCCTGTTGGTTGAACAGATCGCGCGGATGCTGGCTCCGGGGTTAGGGGCC
>CAWUMW010000130.1:0-6661 GCA_963923415.1 uncultured Hyphomicrobiales bacterium
GGCCGGTATCGCTGAAGGGCGTGAAAAAGGCATTGACGTCATAGCAAAGCCCGCGCTTTTCCCGCAATTCCTGAAACAGCCGCGAGGACATGCCGCCGCCCAAAAGATGCGCCAAGACATGCAAGCTTTCATGCAGCGGATCATGCACGCTGACCCCTTGCGCGCCGATCACCACATGAACCTGTTCGAGCCGTTTTTTGCTGCGTAGATCACCGCCTTGATACTGCGCTTGAAGCGGCTCAGGCTGCGGGCTTGAGGGCAAGGCTGCGAGACACTGTTCGGCCTGTGCAACCAAAGCCGCATGATCCACCGCTCCGGCGGCAGCAACAACAATCTGGCTTGGTTGATAATGGCGGCGCACAAAGGTGTTGAGATGGGCAGGGGTGAAACTGTTGAGACTATCGGGCGTGCCCAAAATGGGGCGACCGAGCGGATGATCCGGAAAAGCGTGTTGCATCACAAGATCAAACACCAATTCATCGGGATTATCTTCATAGCTGGCGATCTCTTGCAAGATCACCTCTTTTTCACGCGCCAATTCTTCTGCGGCAAATAAGGGATTGACGACAATATCACTCAAAAGTGTGAGCGCCAGCGGCACATCCTCAGCCATCACGCGGGCAAAATAGGCGGTGGTTTCGGCGGTGGTTTCGGCATTCAGATCACCGCCAACATTTTCGATCTCTTCGACCAGCTGGCGCGCTGTGCGGGTGGTGGTGCCTTTGAAGGCCATATGTTCAATCAGATGCGCCAAGCCATGCTCATCGGGGCGTTCATGGCGGGCGCCGCAGCCAATCCACAGCCCGACGGAAACCGTTGCGAGATGCGGCATCGTTTCACTGACAATGCGCAAGCCCGAGGGCAGACGCGTGACCTGAACCTGCGGATCTTGATCAAACGCACCCAGGCTCAAAGGGGCCAAAGACTGGTTCACCCGGTCCGATCCGTGCTGCTGATCCGGCTCTGGCGCGCAATAAAGGCTTCAAGGGCGCTCACCTCATTGGGCAGCACCGTGAAGTGTTCGCGCCGCTCTAACAAATCGGCCAGATGCGGCGGCAGCGCTGGATGCACGCCCGTTGCGTGTTTGACGGCATCGGGAAATTTTGCCGGATGGGCGGTGGCGAGCACAACGGAGGGCGTTGCGGGATCAGTTTGCAGCTGTTGGTCTGAAGCGACCACACCCACCGCCGTATGCGGATCAAGCAGATAGCCGGTTTTTGAAAGCGTTGTGCGCATGGTTTGCGCAATGCTGTCTTCGTCCGCACGTACCGCTGAAAAATCATTGCGGATCTGGTTCAAGGCTTGATCAGGCACGCTGAAATGTCCGCTTTGGGCCAGCCCCGCCATCATCGCGCGCACCTGTTCGCTTGAGCGGTTGCAGGCTTCAAACAACAGACGTTCGAAATTTGAGGAGACTTGAATATCCATCGAGGGCGATGTGGTGGGATGCACCGCGCTCACGCTATAGTGTCCCGTTGCAAGACAGCGTGCCAGAATATCATTGCTATTGGTGCCAATCATCAAATTCGGAATCGGCAGCCCCATTCTTTTGGCCACATAGCCAGCCAGAATATCGCCAAAATTTCCCGTCGGCACACTGAAATTAATCGGCCGATGCGGTGCACCCAAAGCGACGGCAGCCGTGAAATAATAAACGGTCTGCGCCAGAATACGGGCCCAATTGATTGAGTTGACGCCAGACAGCGCATAGCGATCCCGAAACTGCAAATGATTGAACATCGCCTTCACATGCGCCTGACAATCATCAAACGTGCCTTCCAATGCGATGGCGTGAATATTGGGCGCATCGACCGTGGTCATCTGCCGCCGTTGCACATCGCTCACCCGCCCATGCGGATAAAGAATAAATACATCGACCTGTTCAAGACCACGAAAAGCTTCAATGGCCGCACCACCCGTATCGCCCGATGTCGCCCCCACAATGGTCGCGCGTTCGCCGCGTTGTTTGAGCATGTGATCCATCAACCGACCAAGCAATTGCATCGCCACATCTTTGAAGGCCAGTGTGGGGCCGTGAAACAGCTCTAGGACAAATTGATTGGGCGCAATCTGGATCAGCGGACAGACGACCGGATGGCGGAAACTGGCATAGGCGTGATCAATCATCTGGCCCAAAGCCTGTGCGTCAATGTCATCGGCATAAGGGGTGATGATGGCGCGGGCGATCTGTTGATAGGACTGGCCAGCAAAACCGGCGATGCGCGCCTGCGCGAGTGACTGGAATTGCTCCGGCCAATAAAGCCCCCCATCGCGCGCCAAGCCGGTCAGGACAGCATCAGAAAAGCCCAAATCGGGGGCCATGCCACGGGTTGAAACATAACGCACGGTTGGTCATTCCTTATGAGGGGCTAAAAGCATGGATCAAGGCCTTTAGGGCGCCGGAAACGGTAAGGAGCAATACAACAAGCCGCACACAGGTTCAACCAGCCCCGCTGACAGCAAAGGCGTCGCTTATGGAGAGGGCGGTGCTGCTGGAGCGTTATTTTGTCGAAACCACACCGTGAATAAGATCATGACACCCAAGGCCAGACTAAACCATGTCAACGCATAAGAGAGATGGTTGTCGGGGAGATCAATCTGTGCAGGCTTGCCCTTTGGCCAGCCGCCCGCATTGGGGGTTTCATCCGCCTCCAGCATGAAGGGCGCCAGAGGGCCGGATCCCGCAAAAGGCAGCTGCAAGGCATGGCTGATCACAGGAAGATCCCGCGTATAAAATAGTTTCTTGGCGATTTGGTCATCGGGTGAAAACCAGCTGCGCTTTTCTGAGGATCGTAACAAGCCGGTCACTGTGACACGACCGCTGCTTTGCCCCGCTCTGCGGCTTGCCGGATCAAGCTTGCTCATTGCCACATAGCCGCGATGAACGAGCAAGACCCCGCCACTGTCGAGCAAGAGCGGTGTGATCACGCCATAGCCGGGTGTCGGATCGCGTCCCGGCTCGGCGGCGCTGAGCATGTAAAGATAGGCCTCGCGCTCATGTAAAAACCGCCCTGCCACCTGCACTTTACGCAATTCATAGCTTAAGGGGCTGAGGTGAGGCCATTGGTCTTGAGCGGGCAGGTCTTGCGGCGGCGCTTTGAGGCCCGCTTCCACCCTTGCGATCAGCTCATGTTTAAGCGTGCGTCGCTCAAGCTGCCACACGCCAAGACCCAGCAGCGTGATCTCGATCACGAGCGTGGTTAAAACAGGGATCAGCCATTTGGAACGGATCATGCTTTTTGATCAGGAGAAGAGGGAGACGCGCTGCGACTCTGGCCCGCTTTATGGTGAAACTGCAAACAGACCAGCACGCCTTTACAGGGACGGATCATGCCGAGATTTAAAACAACGGCAAGTGGAAGAAAAATTGCCAGCAGCAACCAGATCGGGGGCTCATAAAGCGTATCAATCACCAACAGGCTGCCGATGACAATGAAACCGGCAATCAGCATCACAAAAATAGCCGGACCATCCCCCGTATCCGCATGGGAAAAATCTTGCCCACATTCCGAACAGTTGGGCGCCAAAGCCATAAAGCCTTGAAATAATTTTCCTTTGCCGCAGTCCGGGCACCGACCCAAAAGGCCAGCCCAAACGGGATGCGGCTTGGTGAGGGGGAGAGGGTGATCGGTCATCATAAGCCCTTTGAGACAAGAAAAAAGGCGGCATAGGCCGCCTTTTCATGATCGAGATGAGCGGCCCGCTTAGTGGTGTGCCGCTGCCGCCGCAGCGCCCCAATGCGAGCCCCACAAATAGATGGCCAAGAACAGGAACATCCACACCACGTCAACGAAATGCCAATACCATGCGGCAAATTCAAAGCCGAGATGACGTTGCGGCGTAAAGTGACCGCTCAAGGCACGGAACAAGCAAACGGTCAGGAAGATCGTGCCGATCAACACATGCGCGCCATGGAAACCGGTTGCCATGAAAAAGGTTGCCCCATAGATGCTGGACTTAAAAGCAAAAGCAGCATGGGAATATTCATAGGCTTGTATGCCGGTGAAGAAAACACCCAACATGACGGTGAGGAACAAGCCCCATTTCAAACCATTGCGATCATTTTCAAGCAAGGCATGATGCGCCCATGTCACGGTTGTACCGGACAACAGCAAGATCAATGTATTGATCAGGGGCAGATGCCAAGGATCAAACACTTCGATACCCTTGGGCGGCCAATGCCCGCCGGTAAATTCGACGCGCAGATATTGTTTCACTTCGCCCGCATAGAGGCTGGCATCAAAGAAGGCCCAGAACCATGCAACGAAGAACATCACTTCGGACGCAATGAACATGATCATGCCATAGCGATGATGCAGTTCCACAACTCTTGTGTGGTGGCCACCATATTCGGCTTCATGCACCACATCGCTCCACCATGACAGCATGGTGTAAAGAATGCCGATGAAGCCAGCGCCAAACAAAACCGGACCCGCATGCAGGCCACCCATGGTCATGGATTTCATCCACATGATGCCGCCCAAAGCGGTCACAAACGCGCTGATCGAGCCGACCAGCGGCCACGGGCTGGGATCGACAAGGTGATAGTCATGGTTGTTGCTATGTGCGCCGCTCATGGATTCCTTCTCCGAAAATAGGGTCGAATGCCCCCTTTCGGGGCCATTCCATTTCTCTTCTTTACAGTTTCGGCGCGGGTTGCGCCACTAAGTCTTTTGCCTCAGCGAGAGGTTTTTCACTCCGTTTCGAGGCAAAAAACGTATAAGACAGGGTAATTGCTGCTATTTTATCCAGATCCCGATTGGTGGCCGCCTCTGGATCAATGAAAAAAACCACCGGAACTTCGATGCTTTCATGCGGTTTAAGGACCATTTCATTGAAACAGAAGCATTGTAGCTTGTTGAAATAGGGGGCAATCAGCTCCGGCTGGACATTATAAGTGGCCATGCCCGTCGTTTCACGGTCGGACAGATTGGTGATTTGATACAAAACCGTCAGGGTTTCACCGACCCGCACCTCCATTTTGGGGCGTTCAGGCACAAAGCGCCACGGCAGGCCGGCGGCGACATTGCTATCAAATTGCACCAAAAATTGTTTGGAACCAATGGCGTGATCGTTCTGCTGAGCGATTTGTGGGGTGCCGGCAAAGCCCGTTAATTTGCAAAATAGCGAATAAAGCGGCACCGCCGCATAAGCGATTCCCACCATCACAGCGACCAATCCCACACAGGCATAAAGGGTGCGCTTGAGCTTGCGGTCGAGACCGTCAGCGGGAGCAGCAGGAGGGGGAGACGCAAATGGAATCGACATCGCGGTTCTCACAAGGGTCGGTTGAGCACATTGGGCCCGAGTTTGACAATGGTGACAATAAATAACAACACCACCAGCGCCGCCAAAACCCATGCCAGGGCCGACGCCCGGCTGCGCCTGATTTTCAGGTCTTGCTCGGAAAAATGCACAGGGGGTTTGGAATCGGGTGGGGTCATTTTAGATCAGTCCGTGTAGGCTGAGCGCATCAGGCCATAGGAGCACGGGCAGGCCGTTGAAATGCATCAACCGCTCGACCAGCAGGACGGCAAACAGCAAAAACAAATAGAGGATCGAAAAACCAAACAGCTGCATCGCGATCCGATTCGCAGCCGCACCGTCCCGATGGCGATAGACGCGCACCGCGCAGACCAACAACATCGCACCGCTGAGCACCGCCGTCAGGCCATAAATTAAACCGGCAAATCCCAACAATGCCGGCAAGATAGCAAACGGGGTCAGGATCAGCGTATAGAGCAGAATTTGTAAGCGTGTGACATCAGGGCCCGCTACGACGGGCAGCATCGGAATTCCGACCCGCGCATAATCCTCGCTTTTCACCAAAGCCAGAGCCCAGAAATGCGGTGGGGTCCATAAGAAAATAATGCCAAACAAAATAAACGTATCGAGATTGAGTCCGCCCGTGACCGCGGCATAACCGATCATCGGTGGAAAAGCGCCTGCGGCACCACCGATAACGATATTTTGTGGGGTCGAGCGTTTCAAATACATCGAATAAATCACCACATAAAAGAAAATGGTGAAGGCAAGGAAGCCTGCGGCAAACCAATTGGTGACCACACCCAGAACCAAAACGGAAATGAAAGACAGCACCATGCCAAATGACAGCGCTTCTTCGCGCGTCACACGCCCCGCGGGGATTGGCCGGCGGGCTGTGCGTGTCATCAACTGGTCAATGTCAGAATCCCACCACATATTCAGGCAGCCCGACGCGCCCGCGCCCACTGCAATCGCCAGCAAAGCGGCAAAGCCGATCACCGGATGGACCGGAGTGGGGGCCAGCAGCATGCCGACCAAAGCGGTGAAAATCACCAGCGACATGACACGCGGTTTGAGGAGGGCAAAAAAATCACGCGCCGTGCCGGGGCTTATTGTCGCATGACTTATCGGGGCATGACTCATTGTGCCTGAACTCATGTTGGCAGCACGCATGGCAGCAGGACTCATGGCAGCAGGACTCATGGTGACATGCGGCAGAGTGGCGGAGGGGTGGGCCTGATCGTTCATCATTGTTTTCGACTTCGACAACAACCAATAGGTGAATAAAAACCAAGTGATCACGAGAAAAAAGCGGGGTTTGAAACACAAGAACCGTTCAGTTTGGTGTTTCAAAAGGCCTTCTCAAAACAACCCCGATCAGCGGATGAAGATTGTT
>CAWUMW010000131.1:0-6658 GCA_963923415.1 uncultured Hyphomicrobiales bacterium
CTGGATAAGCCCCTTCAGGAATATTGCGCAGTACACAGTCATCAATCACCCCATGCCGCATATCGGCAATGATGGTATGCACATCTTGCTCTGCCATAAATTCGCGGCGCTGTTCAAACACCACTTTGCGCTGATCATTCATCACATCATCATATTTGAGGATGTTTTTACGAATATCGAAATTGCGCATCTCGACTTTTTGTTGGGCTTTCTCAATCGCCTTATTGATCCAAGGATGGATGATCGCCTCATCCTCCTTCAAGCCCAATTTCTGCAACATGCCATCCATGCGGTCCGAACCAAAAATCCGCATCAAATCATCTTGCAACGAAAGATAAAATTTCGACCGCCCCGGATCGCCCTGCCGTCCCGAACGGCCCCGCAATTGATTATCAATACGGCGGCTTTCATGCCGCTCTGTCCCGATCACATACAGCCCGCCAGCGGCTAAAGCTTTGGCTTTGAAATCAGCCACTTGCGCACGGATCTGCGCCTCCCGTTGGGCATGTTCCGCTTGATCGGTTACCCCAGCCAATTCAAAGGCAATCCGCATATCGGCATTGCCGCCAAGCTGAATATCGGTGCCGCGCCCTGCCATATTGGTAGCAATGGTCACCGCGCCCGGCACACCCGCTTGGGCTACAATAAAGGCTTCTTGTTCATGAAAGCGCGCATTCAAAACCGCGAAATGCTTGGTCGGCTTACCTTCACGGGCAGCCTTATACAAAGCATCCAACGCATCGGGCTTCGCAAAATCAATCATCTTATAGCCAGCTTGGAGCAAAGCCTGCGCCAGCACTTCTGATTTTTCGATGGAGGTTGTTCCGACCAACAAAGGCTGGCCCCGCTGCGAAGCCTCTTGCACCTCACGCACAATGGCCCGCAATTTTTCAGTTTCAGTCCGATAGACCTCGTCGTCTTCGTCGATCCGCGCCACTTTCAAATTGGTGGGAATTTCAACCACGTCCAATTTGTAAATATCAATAAATTCTTCCGCTTCGGTGGCGGCTGTGCCGGTCATCCCAGCCAGCTTCTTATAGAGCCGGAAATAGTTCTGGAAGGTAATCGAAGCCAGTGTTTGATTTTCAGGTTGCACAGCCACATGTTCTTTGGCTTCAAGGGCTTGATGCAACCCTTCCGAATAGCGCCGCCCTTGCATCATACGGCCCGTGAATTCGTCGATGATCACCACTTCGCCATTGCGCACAATATAGTCTTTGTCGCGCTGGAATAATGTATGCGCGCGCAAGGCCTGATTGACATGATGCACCAAGGTCGCGTTATGGGCATCATATAAGGTGCCGTCTTTCAGTAAGTCCGCTTGCGCCAGTAAAACTTCGATATGCTCATTGCCGCTTTCGGTCAACGATACGCTGCGTTGCTTCTCATCGAGATCGTAATCGCTTTTCTGCAGATTGGGGATCAGCTTGTCGATGCTGTTATAAAGCTCAGACCGATCATCCAACGGGCCCGAAATGATCAAAGGCGTGCGCGCCTCATCCACCAGAATCGAATCCACTTCATCGACAATCGCAAAGGCATGACCGCGTTGGGTCATCTGCGCCAAATCATATTTCATATTATCGCGCAGATAATCAAATCCGAATTCATTATTGGTGCCATAGGTAATATCGCACGCATAAGCAGCGCGGCGCTCCTCATCGCTGAGGCCATGCACGATTACACCGACACTCAAGCCTAAAAAGCGATAGACGCGCCCCATCCATTCCGAATCGCGTCGTGCCAGATAATCATTCACTGTAATGACATGCACACCCTGACCGCTCAACGCATTCAGATAGGTTGGCAAGGTCGCCACCAAGGTCTTGCCTTCCCCGGTGCGCATTTCGGCAATCGATCCTTCATGCAACACCATGCCGCCGATCAGCTGCACATCGAAATGGCGCTGTCCCAAGACGCGCTTAGCCGCTTCACGCACCGTGGCAAAGGCCGGCACCAATAAATCATTGATCGTCTGCCCGGCTTCAAGCTGCGCCTTGAACTGAGCCGTGCGGGCGCGCAATCCCTCATCATCGAGGGCAGCGACTTCGGCCTCCAGCGCATTGATCGCCGCCACTTTGGGCGCATAGGTTTTGAGCCGCCGATCATTGGCAGAACCAAAAATTTTCTTAGCCAGTGCACCGAACATGCTCTTTTCCTTAATCCAACCGCATCATGAACCGACAGACCCGGATCATCTTCATATCTTTCCTGATTCCGGCGGGCTTATAGCCTGATCCGCCTTAACGGTCTATGTATACCGCTGAACCCGCAGCTGCTCATTTGCTGCAAATCGGCCCGGATCAGCCCTTTATGGCCGACCAAGCCCTGCCTTCATCTATGGGCTCGCGCAAAAAATTTCAAATCTTCTCGACAAAAGCTTGTGCTTTGGCCTGTCTTGCGGCACTTCTGCATCCAGTTTTTCGTGCCGGAGACCTGATTCCATGCTGCCTCGCCCCCTTTCCACTGCTGTTTTCTTGTCTTTATGCGTCTTTTTGATGGCGAAACCCGGTTTTTGCCAGCAATCTGCTGCTTCTGACCGAATTCTGGTCAAAGTCGATGGAGACAGTATTCGTGAAAAAGACCTCGCCCAAGCAGCCGAGGATCTCAGTGGCAGTGCCGAGGCACAAAATCGGGAAGCTCTGATCAGCTATTTGATCGATCTGAAAATTGGCGCCAAAGCGGCTCAAGAGGCAAAAATCGCTGATTCGCCGTCTTTTCAGCTTAAATTAGCGCATATGCGCGATAAATTGCTGTTGGAAGAGTATCTGGTTTCCGAAGCCCGCAAGAGCGCCACCCCAGAGGCAGTTGCCAAATTATATGAAGACACGATCAAGGCCCTGCCGCCCGAAGACGAGGTGCATGCCCGGCATATTCTGGTCGAGAGCGAAGCCGATGCCAAAAAAGTGGTCGAACGCTTGGGTAAGGGCGAAGATTTTGTGAAAATCGCCACTGAATTGTCCAAAGATCCCGGATCGGGCAAGCAAGGTGGCGATCTGGGCTGGTTTACGCGGGATCGCATGGTGCCGGAATTTGCCGAAATCGCCTTCAAAACCGCGGTTGGACAAATCTCTCCACCGGTTAAAACGCAATTTGGCTGGCATGTCCTCAAAGTCGAAGAAAAACGTCCGCATCAGCCGCCGAAATTGGACGAGGTCAAAGACCAAATTTCACAATATCTGGAACGCAAGGCGCAGCAAGATATCATTATGGGTTTGCGCGCCAAGGCCAAGGTGGAACGTCTTGACCAACCCGCCGCAGCGGATGCCCCTAAAAAACCTTGATCCGCGAAGGGCGGCGCGTTGCCGCCTGAGGCCCCCGCGCGAGGGGATGTGACCAAAGCTTCGACTGACTGATCTTCCTGAATTGATGAGGGAACACACCATGTCTGCTTCTCTATCGCCGCTTGCTCCAACACGTTTTCCGACTTTGCCCGCGATTGAGGGCGTGCGCTTTGCGACCGCCGAAGCCGGAATCCGCTATAAAAACCGCACCGATGTTTTGTTGGTCTCCTTGGCCGAAGGCACACAGGTGGCGGGCGTGTTGACCCGCTCCCGCTGCCCATCCGCACCCGTCGACTGGTGCCGGACTGTTTTAAAAAAGGGAACAGCCCGCGGTTTGGTGGTCAATTCAGGCAATGCCAATGCCTTTACTGGGCAAACCGGCGCTCAAGCCGTTCGCCAAACGGCGCAGATTGCCGCCCAAGCGCTTGGCTGTCAGGCCGATGATATTTTGCTGGCCTCAACCGGTGTGATCGGCGAACCGCTCGATGCCTCCAAATTCGAAGGTGTGCTGCAATTTTGCGCCAAACGCGCGGCCATGACGCCGTGGATCGACCCTGCCCGCGCGATCATGACCACCGATACTTTTCCGAAAGTCGCCACCAAAACCATCAAGATTGATGGGGTGAAAGTCACCCTCAACGGAATTGCCAAAGGGGCCGGGATGATTGCGCCGGATATGGCGACAATGCTGTCTTTCATTTTCACCGATGCACCGATTGGGGCTGAGGCTTTGCAAAGCATGCTGGCACGGGCCACCAAAACCAGTTTCAACGCGATCACCGTTGATAGCGACACATCGACATCCGATACGTTGCTTTTGTTTGCAACTGGCACTGCCGCTGCGCGTGGCTGCCCGACCATCACCGATGCGAAGGACAAACGGTTGGCGAGTTTTCGCAATGCTTTGAAAGCGTTGTTGCTCAATTTGGCCAAGCAGATCATTCGGGATGGCGAGGGCGCGCGCCACTTTGTCTCAATCACTGTCAGTGGCGCAAAATCATCCAAATCGGCAAAAATCATTGGCAAATCGGTTGCCGATTCGCCGCTGTTCAAAACAGCGATTGCCGGGGAAGATGCCAATTGGGGCCGCATTGTTGCAGCGGTTGGCAAAGCAGGTGAGCCGGCTGATCGGGATCGCTTGGCGATCTGGTTTGGGCCACACCGGGTTGCCGTCAATGGGGCCCGCGACAGCCACTATGATGAAGCGACCGTCGCCGACTATATGAAACGACAAGAGATTGAGATCCGAATTGATCTGGGTCTCGGCTCAGGAAAATTTACCGTCTATACCTGCGACCTGACCAAAGACTATGTTGAAATCAATGGTGATTATCGCTCGTGACCCTTTTGCTTGTTGTTGCCTGCGCCTTGATTGATCGGGATGGACGGGTGCTGATCGCCCAACGTCCCGACGGCAAGGGCATGGCGGGTTTATGGGAATTTCCCGGCGGCAAAATTGAGCCCCATGAACGCCCCGAAGAGACCCTGATCCGCGAATTGCATGAGGAATTGGGCATCACGGTCAAAGAAGCCTGTTTGGCTCCCCTGACCTTCGCCTCGCATGCTTATGCTGATTTTCATCTTTTAATGCCGCTTTATGTGTGCCGCCGTTGGGAAGGCCTTGTCACCGCCCGCGAACATAAGGCCCTGCAATGGGTCAGACCGCAGGCTTTGCGTGACTATCCCATGCCCCCCGCCGACGAACCGCTGATCCCGGCTTTGATTGATTTGCTCACCCCTTTCCAACCCCCACAGCCCTAATCTCTGCACGGCAGCCCAAAATCCCATGGCGCAAATTCCAAACACGCCCCCTCACGAAGCTGGACGCGGTGAAACCCTGCTTTTGATGCTCGGCTGCTCCTGCCTCTGGGCTTCGGGCTTTTTGTTCATGCGGCTGTTAACCGGACAAATCGAACCCGAAGCAATGGCCGGGGCGCGGGCAGGCATTGCTGCGCTGTTATTGGCTGTGCTGTTTGCGCTGCGCGGTGAACGCATCACTCCCTATCCGCATGAATGGTGGCCGTTTTTGATCATCGGCACGCTGAATGGCTGGCTGCCCAATACATTGACCGCCTTTGCGCTGACGCAGATTTCAACCGCCACCAGTGCGATGATCCAAGCCTCCGGCCCCTTAATGGTGGCCGTTATGGCGCATTTCATGTTTGCCGAAGAGCGGCTGACCCTGCGCCGCCTCAGCGGGATTGTGTTGGGCTTTTTGGGCATGGGTCTGTTGATCGGCCCCGACGCATTGAATCCCGGAACCCAAGGCCAGAAGGGATTTTTATCCATGACCGCGGTGGCCGTGTGTTATGCGCTCGGCAATCTTTATACGCGCCACCGCCGCGCCATTCCGCCTTTGCGGCTCGCCTTGGGACAACAGATCATTTCGACCTTTGTCGCCTTGCCGATAGCCTATGGTCTCAAAGGGCCAGACAGTCTGAGCGCCCTTTCTGATCACTGGCTTTATGTGTTTGCGCTCGGCAGCATCGCGACTGCGGTGCCGATTTCTTTATTCATGATCATGATCAGCAAAACAGGGCCAACCCGTGCGGCCATGGTCGGTTATTTGATGCCGATTTTCGCCACGCTTTTTTCGATCCTGTTTGTCGGAGAAAGCGTTGGCTTGCGCGAATTAAGCGGCGGCGCGGTCATTTTGTGCGGGATTTGGATTGCCACCGCAAAACGCTAAGCCTGATGACGGCAATGCGCGCATCGCCCCTCAACTTCCAACATCCGCACGATGGATTGAAAGCCATGCCGCTGGGCGAGCTGATCAAGCGCCTGCGCAATTTCAGGCGTATGGACCTCATCCACACCCCCGCATTGCGTGCAAATCATGAATAAGACCAAATCATCGGGCGCATGATCCTGCGGACAGGCGATAAAGGCGTTGCGGCTTTCCAACCGATGCGCCAAGCCTTGCGCGATCAAAAAATCCAAAGCCCGATAAATACTCACCGCAGCCCGCTTTTGACCGTCTGCGGCGCTCAGCCGCTCGATCAGATCATACGCACTCAAGGGCCGATGATCGGTATAAAGGGCACTCAAAACCAAACTGCGGATCGGGGTCAGGCGCTGGCCGCGGCTCACACACAAAGCTTTGGCCCGCGCCAAGGCCAAGGGGGCCTGCGAAGCCCGCGCTGCGGCATGCGCGCAACAGGCCGAGTGCTCCCCCTGTTCGGGCGTCCCAGAACATCCCTGTCCGTCCACTGAGGCGGGAAGGGCGGGCTGATCCTGTCGGTGATCCATTATTTAATGATCCTTGCACATTTTGCGCATCACCCTATCCCAAAATCCTGTCGCATAGCTGTGGAAGAAGCCTAGCACACCCTCCCTATTGATGACACGCCCGACGGCAAGAAGGATGGTATTGA
>CAWUMW010000132.1:0-6635 GCA_963923415.1 uncultured Hyphomicrobiales bacterium
TCAGATCAATGGCAGCGGCCAAGCCCACAGCCTCAGCCAGACGCGCGTCTGGCTGGCGACTATTCGGGCGGATCTCTTCGCCCGGCCTTGGTTTTAGCCGGGTCAGATAAGGTCCAATGACCAAACAGGCCGTACCAGACGCAATCTGCTTTTCGAGATCAACCGCCCGTTTCGGCTCCGCAGCACGGCCGCGGACCCGATCCATGGGCTCTTTGGGCGTCACCACGCGCGCAAACGGCCTTATGAGCCAGACGGCTCATCCCCGGCCTCAAACAAGGCCATCGGCGCCCCCGGCATGATGGTTGAAATGGCATGTTTATAAACCAATTGCGAGTGGCCATCCCGACGCAATAAAACACAAAAATTATCAAACCACGTTACAACGCCTTGCAATTTGACCCCATTAACGAGAAAAATTGTCAATGGTATCTTATGCTTCCGTACATAATTTAAAAACGTATCCTGTAGATTCTGCGCCCGTTCACCGGTCATCTTAAAACCCCTTATTTTTGCCGAAGATCCCTGATCTCCAGAAGCGTCTGTGCGCTCATGTTGAAAATAGATACACGTTTACGCCAACCTCTTTAATCTCACTTTTTGAAAGTGATATGGCAAGAGCTGCTAAAGTTACATGTGCCTAAATTTAAGGCAGAACAATTATTCAACCCCCAAACTTTTTAATTTTCTATGCAAAGCCGACCGTTCCATCCCCACAAATTCGGCAGTACGGGAAATATTACCACCAAATCGACCCAGTTGGGCAATGAGATATTCCCGTTCGAACAGTTCACGCGCTTCCCGCAAAGGTAAGGCGATCAGTTTTTCACCGCCCTCCCCGTTGGGCAAACTCGGCAACATGGCCCCGACATCAGGCGGCAGCACATCGGCGGTAATCTCGTCATTCTCGGCGCCTGTATTGAGGATCATCAATCGCTCAACGGTATTGCGCAATTGGCGAATATTGCCCGGCCAATCATAGGATTGCAAAACCGCCATCGCGTCATTGGTAATAATGCGGGGTGGCAAACCATCACGTTCACCAAGCTGCGTGATGAATTGGGATATCAGCGCCGGTACATCGTCCCGCCGTTCCGCCAAAGAAGGTACGCGTAAAGGAAACACATTGAGCCTGTGCAACAGATCTTCCCGCAAGCGGCCCGCTTGAATTTCAGGTGCAACATCACGAGCGGTCGAGGAGATGATCCGCACATCCACTTGCACCTTATGCGCACCACCAACCCGGTTAAATGTTTGCTCAACCAGCACGCGTAAGATTTTGGATTGGGTTGCTAACGGCATATCGCAGATTTCATCGAGATAAAGCGTGCCATTATGCGCTTCTTCCAGCGCTCCAATCTGCGTAATACGCCCCTCTTTGTCCTCATGTCCGAACAAAGCCGATTCCACAGTATCAGGATTCATGGTGGCGGCATTGATCACCACAAAGGGCGATTGAGAGCGGCTCGACTGCACATGAATTTGCCGGGCTACCCATTCTTTCCCTGCACCGGGCGGGCCTGAAATCAGCACCCGCGCATTGGTGCTCGCCACTTTCTCAATCATCTGCCGCAATTGATTGGTTGCCGCCGATTGCCCAATCAGCGCACCAGTCTGGGTGTTCCTACTTTTTAATTCCCGTACTTCGCGCTTGAGCTTGGATGTTTCAATCGCCCGCTCCGCCACCAACAAGAGACGATCCGCCTTGAACGGCTTTTCGATAAAGTCATAAGCACCGCGTTTGATGGCCGAAACCGCTGTTTCAATATTGCCATGACCAGAAATCATGACCACGGGTAAATCGGCATGTTGCTCTTTCAAGAGATCGAGCAATTGCAACCCATCCAGTCGTGAGCCCTGAATCCAAATATCCAAAAAAACCAGTGAGGGGCGACGCATAGCGATTTCTTGCAAAGCCGCATCGGCATTGGCGGCTGTGCGGGCTTGGTGCCCCTCATCTTCTAAAATTCCAGCCACCAAATCACGAATATCGGCTTCATCATCGATAATCAAAATATCAGCGCTCATGCCTTTAATTCCCCATGATCGGACTGGCCTGCATCCATCATCGTTTGATCCTCATGCGGGATCGGCAACCATAGCCGCACACAAGCACCTCGCTCTCCATCTGGACGATCCAACAAAGCGATCCCGCCTCCATGCTCTTCCAAAATTTTACCGACAATGGCCAGTCCTAACCCCGTTCCCCCATTGCGCGTTGTCATATAAGGCTCCAACAAACGCGCCCGTGCTTCTTTGGGAAATCCTTTGCCGTTATCAATCACATCAATGGTGATTTGCTGATCTTGCACATGCAGATGAACAAGAATGGTCGGCTTGTATCCGGGTTCAGTTGCCTCGCTGCGATAGGCTGCAATGGCCTCTGTGGCATTTTTGACAATATTGGTGAGAGCCTGTGACACCAACCGGCGGTCGTAATGCGCGGTCACCGGCGTCACGGGGAGATTTTCTGTCATGATAATATCGGGATTACCAATCCGCATCAAAAACAAAACCTGACGGATTGTGCCTGACAGATCTTCACTTTCAGGCAAGGGCTTGGGCATCCGCGCGAAAGAAGAAAATTCGTCGACCATTCTTTTGATGTCATCAACCTGCCGGATAATTGTATCCGTACATTGGTCAAACACATCCCGGTCTGTGGTAATGACTTTGCCATATTTGCGGCGGATCCTTTCAGCCGACAACTGAATCGGGGTCAGCGGATTTTTAATTTCATGCGCGATCCGCCGCGCCACATCAGCCCAAGCGGAAGAGCGTTGCGCAGCAATCAAGTCAGAAATATCGTCAAGCGTCACGACCGAATTATTCCCTTCGGCACTAAATTCTGACGTGATCCGCACACTCAAAATCCGTTCATGCTTTTGCCGATGCCAAAGAATCTGTCCTTGCACATCACCCGAACGTGACAGGGTGGCCTCTTGGTAAAGCTCTTGTAATTCAGGAACGATCTCCGCGAGATGCTTTCCTAATAACGTCTCAGCTTCACATTCAAGCAACCGCGCCGCTTCTGGATTGACCACATTGATCTCACCTGTGGGACTTAAGCCAATCACGCCCGCAGGCACGCCGCTCAACACCGCTTCGGTAAAGCGGCGGCGTTCATCAATCTGCCGATTGGCGATGATCAAATTCTGATGCTGCAAACGCAATTCCGATGTCATTTTATTAAAGGTTTGTCCTAAATGACCCAGATCCCCTTCGCGTTGCGAGACGTCCACCGCAACATCATAATTGCCCGATGCGACTTCATCGGTCGCATCAATCAAACGCCTGATCGGTGTCACCAGACGATTGGCAAAATTCAATCCAAACAAAGCCGCCGATAACAGCAAGATAATGGAAACAACCGCATACATGCTGGCAAATGCCACCTGCACTTCCAATTTGCGTTTGGTCAGCGCGTCATAATAATCTGCTGCCGCCTCCGCCTGTCGTGGAAAATCAAGAGCAAGTTGGTCTACGCCGCGCGCAACAACCAGATAGGTGTTTTTGAAAGACGGTAATTTCAAAATCGCCCGGAAAATATTGTTGTCCTTAGGGATCAGACACCATGCTTCCAAATCATCGGCCGCTTTCATGTCATCCATGGTCGGCATTGCAAAGCCTTCTGTCGCTTGCAATTCAATCTTCTCAAGAATCGTGCCGTCCTCAGTCAGCAGAATAGAAATCGGAAACCCTAAAAAGGCCGACCGCGAGCGCATGAATTCGTGAAAGAAGACTCTGTTTTGCTCAAAGGCCGGACGAATGCGCGCCAGATCAGATCCCATCAAATTGATTTCGCGGCCCAAAGCACGGCATTGTAACTCCCGAAAGGACCGCGCCACTTCCACTGATGTTGTCAGCAACTCTTGAACATAACGACCAAAGGACAAATCAATCCCGCGTTCCAAGGTCAGCCAGCCCATGACAGCCACCAGCACCGCTGGAAAACCGGCTGTCAGAACAAATAAGCCCACAATGCGGGCATGCAATCCGGCTGCTGCCTGACCAGACCGACGTGCGCGCACCAAACGAAAGGCTTCGCCAAAAACAAAAAAGACCAGAATGAAAATCAACACGCCATTGGTGATGAACAGGCTGTTCACCACTTCCCGCGTCACCACAATGGGAATGATCCCGGCCAGCACCACAAAGGTCGCCAAGGCCGACAGCAAAGCCAAACTGACAGTTGTCAGCACCAGCCAAAACCAACCGCGCGATGACCCAAGCACTTGCGGATCGGCATTCTGATCCTCAACAGAACGCGAGAGTGGGTCGCGCTGCGGATGCAGGGGATGTGTCGGGTCTAACGGCTCCATACTGTTGCAATAAAGCAACAGGCCGGTTTCGAAAAGAGGGATTTAAGCGGATAAAAAGAATTAGGGTCTCACCCTAACGCAGGGTTTTAACGACAGGCAATTCCAGATCTCGGATCTTTTTGCGCAGCGTATTGCGGTTTAAGCCCAGCATTTCCGCCGCCTTAATCTGATTCCCCCGCGTTGCGTTTAAAGACACGCTGATCAACGGCGCCTCCAATTCACGCAAAATGCGGTGATAAAGGCCCGGCGGCGGTATATCACTGCCAAATTGGGCAAAATAGGCTTCTAAATGGCGTTCAATGGCTTCAGATAGGCTTTCCGGTTGGGTGCGGGCAAAATCTTGCGCAAAATCGGGATTAACTGCCTCCGTCTCCGACAGCTCAGCCTCGATCAACGATTCAACAATCGTCTCCTGCGGATACAAAGCCGCCAAACGACGCACCAGATTTTCCAACTCACGAATATTGCCGGGCCAATTATGTCGTTTCAAGCGATCAAGGGCCGCCATATCAATTTGTTTACGCGGCAAGCCCTCTTTCTCTGCCAAAGCGAAAAAGTGCCGGACCAGATCAGGTATGTCTTCTGAGCGTTCGCGCAACGGAGGCAGACGAAGCGGCACCACATTCAGGCGAAAGAACAAATCTTCCCGAAACAAACCCTGCCGGATCGCGCCGCGCAAATCCTTATGCGTGGCCGCGACAATGCGGACATTGGTTTTGATCGGCGTGCGCCCTCCCACCGTGGTATATTCGCCCTGCTGCAACACCCGTAAAAGACGGGTTTGCGCATCCATCGGCATATCGCCAATTTCATCAAGAAACAGCGTGCCGCCCTCTGCCTGTTCAAACCGTCCTGAGCTGCGCTGCAAAGCCCCGGTAAAGGATCCTTTCTCATGACCGAATAATTCACTTTCGATCAGATCACGCGGAATGGCCGCCATATTGACGGGCACAAACGGACCCTTGCGGCGCTTGCCATAATCATGCAGCGCACGCGCCACCAATTCCTTACCCGTGCCCGATTCCCCCATGATCATGACGGTAAGATCGGTTTGCATCAGACGCGCCAAGGCCCGATACAATTCCTGCATGGCGGGCGAGCGACCAACCAGCGGAATATCCTCGGGATGGTCGGCTTCGATATGAGGACTATTGGTTTTCGGGCGGCTCATGGCACGACCGACAATTGTAATCAATTCTTTCAAATCAAACGGTTTAGGCAAATATTCGTAAGCGCCGCGCTCGCTGGCCCGAATGGCCGTCATGAAGGTATTTTGCGCGCTCATCACGATAATGGGCAGATCGGCCCGCACCTTCTTGATGCGGGGAACGAGATCAAACCCACTCTCATCGGGCATCACCACATCGGTAATGACCAGATCCCCCTCACCAGCTGCAGCCCACCGATATAGCGTTGCCGCTTGTCCGGTGGTTTTGACTTCGTAACCGGCCCGCCCCAGCGCTTGGCTCAAAACGGTCCGGATTGCAGCATCATCATCAGCAACGAGTATGGTGCCTTGCGGCATAATCAAGTCTCCAATTCAGCCATCCGGCCATCACGGGCGGAATGCATCGGCATCAATGTCCGAAAGGTTGTCCTTCGAGGCATTGTCTCACATTCGATCACGCCGCCATGATCCCCAATGATCTTAGCCACCAATGCAAGACCGAGGCCACTTCCTGATGTTTTGGTGGAGAAGAATGGTTCGAACAGGTGCCGTTCCAGCTCAGAAGGAATGCCGGGCCCATTGTCGCGCACACAGATTTCAAGGGGCAAGGCCACCCGCCCCGGCTGTCCATTAACGCTCATCCGCACCCCGGGCCTAAAGGCTGACATCAGCTCAATTGTGCCATCAATCATGTCCGGACCGATGGCTTCGGCCGCATTTTTCACCAAATTGAGAAAAACTTGCACCAATTGATCCCGATTTCCCATCATCAAGGGGAGCGATGGATCATAGGTTTCAATGAAGCGAATATGACGGGCAAACCCGGTTTGAGCAATTTTTTTGACATGTTCGAGCACCGAATGGATGTTCAATGGCTCTTGTTGCAACGGCTTGCCGTCCGCAAAATCCTCAAACCGATCAACAAGCGTCACAATCCGGTCCGTTTCATCGCAAATCAGCTGCGTGAGCTGTCGATCCGCGTCATGCGCGTTCAATTCAAGCAATTGTGCCGCCCCACGGATCCCAGATAAGGGATTTTTAATTTCATGCGCCAGCATCGATCCCAAAGCTGAAATGGAGCGCGCGGTGCCCCGATGGGTCATTTGCCTGCCTATTTTTTCAGCAATTGTCCGTTCTTGCAGCACAAG